>NZ_PNDK01000012.1:0-141693 GCF_005887265.1 Pseudoalteromonas sp. S1608 | reverse complement strand
GTGTTTAGGGATCGTGTCTCATAATTCACCGTATTGTTCAAAATATCTATATCGGCGATTAGCGCAGTTTGGTAGCGCACTTGGTTTGGGTCCAAGGGGTCGCAGGTTCAAATCCTGCATCGCCGACCATTTCCCCTTAAGCTCCATATTATAAATCTCTATTTTATTTAAAATAACTCTTTTTTTTGCTCCTATTCATTCTATACAGTTTAATTAGCCTGTTTTTTATTCGCTTAGTCGTTATCTGCCTCTAACTACCCCAAATAATTGCCCCCCACACTCGACTATCATGAATATTAGGTTATAATGCCGCGTCTATTTGTTTAAAAATATAGTGCCCTTAGGGCAGAGCAGCAATGGTATCTCCTGGTAGCGACGGATTTTTTTAAGCTCTAAGGCTTGAATTTTATCAAGACGCCTATAGATTACTTTGTTTGTAATGAAGGCGAAAAGTCGCCAAAATTGAATATTGAGGTAAATCATGCAAGTTTCTGTTGAGACGACTCAAGGCCTTGAGCGCCGTCTGACCATCACCGTTCCTGCAGAGAACGTTGAGACCGAAGTAAAAAAACGCTTACAACAACTGTCAAAAACGCAGCGTATCGACGGTTTCCGTGCTGGTAAAGTTCCAGTATCAGTAATCAACAAGCGTTTCGGACCAGCTGTTCGTCAAGAAGTTGCTGGCGAAGTAATGCAACGTAATTACATTGAAGCAATTGTTGCTGAAAAAATTAACCCTGCTGGCGCACCTACATTTGCTCCAAAAGCACTTGAAGCAGGTAAAGATTTAGAGTTCTCAGCAACATTTGAAGTTTACCCTGAAGTTGAAGTTCAAGGTTTAGATAAAATTGCTGTTGAAAAACCAGCGGTAGAAGTAACTGACGAAGATTTAGCAAACATGCTAGAGACACTTCGTAAGCAACACGCTTCTTGGGCTGACGTTGATGCAGCTGCTGGCGCAAACGACCGTGTAACGGTTGATTTCGTTGGTACTATCGACGGTGAAGAATTCGAAGGCGGCAAAGCTGAAGATTTCCCATTAGAACTTGGTCAAGGTCGTATGATCCCAGGTTTTGAAGACAACATCGTAGGCAAAAAAGCAGGCGAAGAAGTTGTTGCTGACGTAAACTTCCCTGAAGATTACCACGCTGAAAACTTAAAAGGTAAAGCGGCTCAATTCACTATCACAGTGAAAAAAGTTGAAGCGCAAGAATTACCTGAATTAAGCGATGAGTTTGCAACTAAATTCGGTGTTGCCGAAGGCGGCGTAGACGCGCTTAAAGAAGAAGTTAAAAAGAACATGACACGTGAGCTAGACCAAGCGGTTAAAGCTAACGTAAAAGACCAAGCAATCAAAGGTCTTTTAGAGCAAAACGAAGTTGAAGTGCCTAAAGCATTAATCGACCAAGAAGTTGACGCTTTACGTGAGCAAGCTGCTCAACGTTTTGGTGGTAACGGTCAAAATATGCCTGAGCTTCCAGCTGAATTGTTCCATGAGCAAGCAGTTACACGAGTTAAAACTGGCCTATTATTAGGCGAAGTGATCAAAGCAAACGACATCAAAGTTGATGACGCTAAAGTTGAAGCACTTATCGCTACTGTAGCATCTGCATACGAAGATCCAACTGAAGTAGTAGAATACTACAAAGCAAATGATCAACTAATGCAACAAATGCGTAATGTAGCAATGGAAGAGCAAGCTGTTGAAGCTATTTTAGCTAAAGCAACTGTGACTGATGTTGAAAAAGCATTTGATGACATCATGAATCCACAGCAAGGTGCATAATAAGTCATTGACTTAAGCGCTCGCTAACGATTAAATGGCTCGTGTTACTCTGTTTATGCAGTGTGCCCGGGCCATTTTAGTTTGTGGTTCTTAATTAGCTAAAAATGATCATTATGCTTTTCTTAGAATAAGTATAAGCGCATAAGGAATTAAATAAGTATGAACACTGGTATGACAGATCCCCTAAACGCATTAGTACCAATGGTTGTTGAGCAAACAGCTAAAGGCGAGCGCTCGTTTGATATTTATTCGAGACTATTAAAAGAGCGTATTATCTTTTTAACGGGCCAAGTTGAAGACAACATGGCAAATCTGATTTTAGCGCAAATGCTTTTCTTAGAATCAGAGAACCCAGATAAAGATATCTTCTTATATATCAATTCACCGGGTGGCTCGGTCACTGCGGGAATGGCTATTTACGATACAATGAATTTCATCAAACCTGATGTAAGTACTATTTGTGTGGGCCAAGCGGCTAGCATGGGTGCGTTTTTACTATCTGGTGGTGCTAAGGGTAAACGTTTTTGTTTACCTAATTCACGTGTAATGATTCACCAACCATTAGGTGGATTCCAAGGTCAAGCATCTGATTTTGAAATACACGCGAAAGAAATCCTATCTATTAAAGACAAATTAAATCGCTTAATGGCTGAGCATACTGGCCAACCGCTTGATGTTGTTTCACGTGATACAGACCGTGATAACTTTATGAGTGCAAGCCAAGCTGTAGATTACGGTATTGTTGACTCAGTATTTACTAATCGCGGTAGCAAGTAAGTATGCCTGCAAGCATTAATGCTTGCTAATGAGAGTTACTATGCGAAAAAGCCTAAATTTTGGTATAGTTAAAGCGTATTAAAATAGCCACCAAGACTTTGGTGGCCAACGTAATAAAATGAGGTAGCTGAATGTCTGACACTCCTACAGACGGCGACAAAAGTAATAAATTGTTATACTGCTCTTTTTGCGGCAAAAGCCAGCATGAAGTTCGAAAATTAATTGCAGGACCTTCAGTATACGTTTGTGATGAATGTGTAGAGCTGTGTAATGATATTATCAGGGAAGAAATTAAAGACATCGCGCCTAAGCATGATGCCGCTGACAAATTACCTGTGCCAAAAGAAATTCGTAACCACTTAGACGACTACGTAATTGGCCAAGAGCATGCGAAAAAAGTGTTGTCTGTAGCGGTTTACAATCACTACAAGCGTTTACGCAACCAATCAACTAAACAAGACGTTGAACTAGGTAAAAGTAATATTTTATTAATTGGTCCAACGGGGAGTGGTAAAACACTACTAGCTGAAACGTTAGCACGTTTGCTAGATGTGCCGTTTACAATGGCCGATGCCACCACGTTAACCGAAGCCGGTTATGTGGGTGAAGATGTTGAAAACATCATTCAAAAGCTTTTACAAAAATGTGACTACGACGTAGAAAAAGCACAACGTGGTATTGTTTACATTGATGAAATTGACAAAATTTCACGTAAATCAGATAACCCATCAATCACCCGTGATGTATCAGGTGAAGGTGTACAACAAGCCTTACTTAAATTGATTGAAGGTACCGTTGCTTCTGTTCCGCCACAAGGTGGACGTAAACATCCACAGCAAGAGTTCCTGCAAGTAGACACTTCTAAAATTCTGTTTATTTGTGGTGGCGCATTTGCTGGTCTTGATAAAGTTATTGAACAGCGTAGCCACAAAAATACTGGCATTGGTTTTGGCGTTAACGTTAAAGAGTCGGCAGCGAGCCGCTCTTTAAGTGAAACATTTAAAGATGTTGAGCCAGAAGATTTAGTAAAATATGGTTTAATTCCAGAGTTTATTGGCCGTTTACCTGTTGTTGCTACATTGACTGAACTTGATGAAGCTGCACTGGTACAAATTTTAAGTGAGCCTAAAAACGCTATTACTAAGCAATTTTCAGTATTGTTTGGGATGGAAGACGTTGAGCTTGAATTTCGTGATGATGCACTACGTGCTATTGCTCACAAAGCAATGGAACGTAAAACCGGTGCACGTGGCCTGCGTTCAATCGTAGAAGGTGTATTGCTTGATACTATGTATGAGCTGCCTTCAATTGATAACGTAAGTAAAGTGGTTGTTGATGAAACCGTTATTAAAGGTGAGTCTGACCCAATCTTGATTTATGACAGCAGCAATCAAGAACAAGCCGCAGCAGATTAAATTCTGAGCAAGTTGTAAAAAAAAGGAGCCAATGGCTCCTTTTTTTATAATTAATTTAATCGAGTTGGCAAAAATTGTTGAACTTTAATTAGGTTATCCCCATATACTTGAGTAATCTTTAAATAAATGAAGTGCAAAGAGAAAATACAATGACGCTTGAGAGAAACGATCGAGTCGAAATCCCTGTGCTAGCACTGCGCGATGTAGTGGTGTATCCACACATGGTGATCCCGCTTTTTGTAGGCCGTGAAAAATCAATAAAATGCCTTGAAGCGGCAATGGATAAAGACAAACAAATTTTCTTAGTTGCACAAAAAGATGCAACTGTAGACGAGCCTGAGAAAGACGATATTTATCGTGTAGGGACAATTGCGACTGTACTTCAATTATTAAAGCTACCCGATGGTACAGTAAAAGTATTAGTTGAAGGCACACAGCGTGCAAATATCGAAGAGTTTGTTGATAACGAAGACTTCTTTGTTGCCAATGCTCAGTTTATTGAATCTGATTCAGTGAATGAACAAGAGCAAGATATTTTTATTCGCAGTGCATTAAGCCAGTTTGAAGGCTACGTAAAATTAAATAAAAAAATCCCACCTGAAGTGATGACTTCGGTCTCTGGTATTGATGAGCCAGCGCGTCTTGCTGATACCATGGCTGCGCACATGCCATTAAAAGTGCCTGAAAAACAAAAAGTACTTGAAATATCAAGCGTTACGGAACGCTTAGAGTACTTAATGGCGTTGATGGAAGGTGAAATAGACTTACTGCAAGTTGAGAAAAAAATTCGTACCCGCGTTAAAAAGCAGATGGAAAAATCGCAGCGTGAGTATTACCTCAATGAGCAAATGAAAGCGATTCAAAAAGAGCTTGGCGAAATTGACGATGTGCCAGATGAATTCGAAGCGCTAAAAAAACGCATCGAAGAGTCAGGTATGCCTAACGAAGCGAAAGAAAAAGCCACGGCAGAGTTTAACAAACTTAAAATGATGTCGCCGATGTCGGCAGAAGCCAGTGTTGTTCGCTCATACATAGATACGCTAATCAACGTACCGTGGAAAAAACGCTCTAAAGTGAAAAAAGATTTAGCAGGCGCGCAAAAAATACTAGATAGCGATCACTACGGGCTTGATAAAGTTAAAGAGCGTATTATTGAATACCTCGCGGTACAGCAGCGTACTAATAAGCTTAAAGGGCCTATTTTGTGTTTAGTTGGGCCGCCAGGGGTAGGTAAAACCTCTCTTGGGCAATCTATTGCGCGTTCAACTGGCCGTAAGTACATTCGTATGGCACTGGGTGGTGTACGTGATGAAGCTGAGATACGTGGTCACCGTCGTACTTATATTGGCTCTATGCCTGGTAAATTGATTCAAAACATGACTAAAGTGGGCGTTAAAAACCCGTTATTCTTGTTAGATGAAATTGATAAAATGTCAGCGGATATGCGTGGTGACCCTGCATCAGCTTTACTTGAAGTACTTGATCCTGAGCAAAACAGCCATTTTGCTGATCATTACCTAGAAGTCGATTACGACTTATCTGATGTAATGTTTGTTGCTACCTCTAATAGCTTTAATATTCCTGGGCCTTTATTGGACCGTATGGAAGTTATCCGTTTAGCCGGTTATACCGAAGACGAAAAATTAAATATAGCTAAAGAACATTTAATTCCAAAGCAAGTTAAGCGTAATGGCTTAAAAGAGAAAGAAGTTGAAATTGCTGACAGTGCCATTATCGGTATTATTCGATATTACACGCGTGAAGCGGGCGTTCGTAACTTAGAGCGTGAAGTGTCTAAATTATGCCGTAAAGCGGTTAAAAATATCTTAATGGAAAAAGACACCAAAACGGTCACTATCGATGCAGATAACCTTGAAGAGTACTTAGGTGTGCAACGCTTTGATTACGGTAAAGCAGAAGATGGCGACCGTATAGGCCAAGTAACTGGCCTAGCATGGACAGAAGTAGGCGGTGACTTACTAACGATTGAATGTGCTGCAGTACCAGGTAAAGGCAAATTGACTTACACCGGCTCGTTAGGCGATGTAATGCAAGAGTCGATTCAAGCGGCAATGACTGTTGTGCGTAATCGTGCTGATGAGCTACGTATTAATAGCGACTTTTATGAAAAACGTGATATTCACGTGCATGTACCTGAGGGCGCAACTCCTAAAGATGGTCCAAGTGCGGGTATCGCAATGGTTACGTGTTTGGTTTCAAGCCTAACGGGTAATCCAGTGCGCTCTGATGTGGCCATGACGGGTGAGATTACCCTACGTGGTGAAGTACTGCCTATTGGTGGTTTAAAAGAGAAATTATTAGCGGCTCACCGAGGTGGTATTAAAACGGTGGTGATCCCTAAAATTAACGAACGTGACTTAAAAGAGATACCTGATAACGTATTGGCGGGTCTTGAGATTCACCCAGTTACGTGGATTGACGAAGTATTGAAGCTTGCTTTAGTGCATCCAGTTGATAGTTTTTCAGTCGAAACACCAAAAAAGCAGTAAAAAAGCCAAAAAAAGTGCTTTTAGGGGCTTTTCAAATCTAAACGGTATGATAAGTTAAGCACTGGTTTTCAAGCCTAGCCCTTGCAGGGCCTAGGCTTAAGAAAAATATAATCATATGAGCTTTAAAAAAATTGCTCAAAAATTTCAAAACAGTGATGTTAGTTTAAAAAACAATCGCTCTTGATAACAACAATGAAAGAGGATGATATTGTGAATAAATCTCAATTAATCGATCAAATCGCAGCTGATGCTGACATTTCTAAAGCGGCTGCAGGTCGTGCACTAGATTCATTCATCGAATCTGTATCTGGCGCGCTAAAAGATGGCGACTCAGTTGCACTTGTTGGTTTTGGTACTTTCTCTGTACGTGAGCGTGCTGCTCGTGCAGGTCGTAACCCACAAACT
This sequence comes from Pseudoalteromonas sp. S1608, assembly GCF_005887265.1. Lineage (GTDB taxonomy): Bacteria > Pseudomonadota > Gammaproteobacteria > Enterobacterales > Alteromonadaceae > Pseudoalteromonas > Pseudoalteromonas undina. The sequence continues at coordinate 134,800 of NZ_PNDK01000012.1, read as the reverse complement.
GGTGAAACGATTCAAATTGCTGCAGCTAACATCCCAGCTTTCAAAGCCGGTAAAGCGCTTAAAGACGCAGTAAACTAATCATTGTGTAAACAATTTAGTTATGGCGAGTAAAGATACGCTTAATTATTGCAATCGATAAATTAAGTTACTTCACCGCCAGTTACTTCAAGTGAAAAAGCGTATCTGGTAAGATACGCTTTTTTTACATATGACAAGGTAGAAAATACCTTGCTCAGAAAAGAGATAAACAAATGCTTGAGAAAATCAGAGAAGGTTCGCAAGGGCCGGTAGCCAAAGTCATTTTAGGCGCGGTGATTTTATCTTTTGCCTTAGCTGGGATCGGTAGTTACTTAGGTCAAACCACAGAACAACCCGTTGCTGAAGTAAATGGAATTAAAATTAGCCAAACAGAATTTAGCCGTGCGTTTCAAAATGAACGTAGCCGCTTAGAACAACAATTTGGTGAGTACTTTACCCAAATAGCAGCTGATCCAACTTACATGGCTCAAATCCGTCAAGGTGTGATTGACCGTTTAGTACAACAAGAATTACAAAGTCAGTTAGCTGCCGAGCTTGGTTTGCGCGTAAGTGATGAAAGCGTTCGTAAAACAATTTTAGAGCTACCTTATTTTAAAATTGGCGATAAGTTTAATAACGACCGTTATTTACAAGTTATTCGTCAAATGAATTTTCAACCTGACGCATTTCGTGAATACCTGCGTGATGATATGACGCGTAGCCAGTTAGTATCTGCCGTTGCGGGTACTGATTTTGCGCTGCCAAATGAGCTTAAATCAGCCATTGCGTTGCAACAGCAAACACGAAGCATTGATTATTTAGTAATTGATAAACAAGCAATGCAAGCTGATGTTGAAGTTACAGAGCAAGAAGTTGCGGATTACTATGAATTAAACGCAGGTCAATTTTTATCACCTGAATTAATTTCAGTTAATTACATCGAACTAAATGCAGATGATATTGATGTTGCATCGGTAAGCGAAGACGATGTAAAAGCATATTACGAGCAGAGTAAAGCGCAATATGTTGAACCAGAAAAGCGTCGTGTATCGCATATTCTAATCGACAATAGCGAAGATGATGATGCGGCTAAAGCGAAAGCTGAGTCGTTACTTGCCCAGCTTAACGCTGGTGCTGATTTTGCTGAGCTAGCAGAGACATCGTCAGATGACATTGTTAGTGCAGAAATGGGTGGCGATTTAGAGTGGATTGAACGTGATGTTATGGAACCAGCATTTGAAGATGCAGCGTTCGCATTGCAAAACAAAGGTGATTACTCTGACGTTGTTGCCTCTGAGTTTGGTTATCACATCATCAAACTGACTGATCTACAAACTCAACAAGTTAAACCGTTTGATGAGGTTAAAGCTGACCTACGTGCTGAACTTGAGCAAGCTGAAAAAGTAGATGCGTTTTACGAGAAGCAAACTGAAATGGGGGCATTAGCCTTTGAGATTTCTGATCGCTTAGACGATGCTGCTGAAGTGGCGGGTGTAGAAGTACAATCTACTTCTTTACTAGCGCTTAGCGCGCTTCCTGAGCCGCTTAATAACCCAGCGGTTGTGACTGCCTTATCATCAGTTGAACTACTAGAAGATAAAGTCAATTCAGAAGTAATTGAGCTTGGTAATGAGCACGTGATTGTGGTGCGTGTAAATGAGCACCAACCTGCGGCAACGAAAGCATTAAGCGAGGTAAGTGAGCAAATTAAAACACGCTTAATGAATGAAAAGGCATCAGACCTTGCAAAAGAAAAAGCACGCACGTTATTTGCACAAGTAAAAGAAGGCAAGAGCTTAAACGATGTGGCTGCTGAGCAATCACTAAACGTTCGTCAAGAGTCGCAACTAACTCGTGAAAGCTTTGCTGTTTCACCTGCTATTGTTACCCAAGTATTCAAAATGGCACATCCTAGTGATGCGGCTGTATATGATATGGTTAACTTAAATAATGGCGATGCAGCGATTGTTGCGCTTAAAGCGGTAAATGATGCACCAGTGAGTGACAACATTGAGCCACAAATGAAGCAAAACATTACTATGGCGCAAGCGCAGAAAAACTATACGGTATTCATTGAATCGCTTAAGCAACAAGCAGAGCTTAATGTACCAAAAGCAGCTCAAGCAGCTGAATAAGTAATAGCTAAATTAAAAAGGGCGCCAATTGGCGCCTTTTTTGTTTGTTTAGACATTAACAACTCAATAAGCGCTGAGTAACCTTTGATTGCGGGTTTTGAAAAATAGTTTCTGTAGCGCCGTATTCAACAATCTCACCCTTATTGAGTACCACTAGCTGGTCGCTAATATGGCGCACTAAACTTAAATGATGGGTGATCAAAATATAGGTTAATCCAGTTTCAAGCTGTAGTTTAAGTAATAGATTTACTATTTGCGCTCTTACAGAAGGGTCAAGCGATGAAAGTGCCTCATCGAGTACAACAACCTTAGGATCTAATATAAGCGCGCGAGCGAGCGCTACACGCTGTAATTGCCCCACACTAAACATATGCGGATAGTATTGCTGATGATCGACCAGTAGACCCACTTTAAGCAGCGTACTACCAATTTTTTCACTACGTTGAGTTTTATCAAAATCAGTATTGAATTTTAGGCAATCATCGAGCATTTCAGCAATGGTCACTGCTGGGTTTAATGAGGTGGCGGAGTCTTGAAAAATCATTCGGATATAACGACACTGGGCATCACGATTACCATTGTTTTCTATGGTGTTATTCTCTAATAATATCTGCCCGCTATCGGCACTGTATGCACCCACTAATAATTTAGCCAGGGTACTTTTTCCTGAGCCTGTTTCACCAATAATGGCAATTGTTTCACCTTTACCAATACAAAATGAGATGTTTTTTAAAACATCAAACTTTTTACGGCTAAACAGACCAGCTCGCATGTTAAAGGTTTTTGATAAGGCTTGAACTTTTAACAGTGGCTGCATTATTTTATTTCCTTGATCAGCGGGAAGTGACAGGCGTAGCTATGACCATGATGCTTTGAAAGTTTAGGCGCAACCACACATTCTTTTTGTGCTTGTGGGCAACGTGGACCGAGTCGACAACCAATCGGTAAATGTTGTAATGTTGGAATAGTGCCTTTAAGCGCATAAAAGGGTTCTTTATGGGCTAAACCATGCTCATAATCGGGCAGGCTTTTTAGTAAAGCCTGCGTATACGGATGACGAGGTTGGCTAAAAATACGGTGTGTTGGACCTGCTTCAACCATTTGACCGCAGTACAACACATGAATACCATGCGACCAATTAACAATTTCTTCCAGCTCATGAGAGATCATCAAAATAGACATGTTCTTTAGCTGATTTAAACTTTTTAATAATCTAAACACCTGTGCTCGGGTGGTGCTTTCTAGTGCGGTTGTTGGCTCATCTGCAATTAACAACTTAGGTGTGCGGGCAATCGCCATGGCTATCATGACCTTTTGGCATACGCCCTCAGAGAGCTCATGCGGGTAACTATCAAGCACCGCTTCATGATTTTTAATACCTACTTTATGTATTAAGGCTTTAACACGATCTTTACGCTCTCTGTTGCGTTTTAAGAAAAATCCTTTAGCAGCCACTTCAGGCAGTGTTTCAGCGATTTGGTTAAATATTTTAGCAGTAGGATCTAGACAGCGACTGGGGTCTTGGTAAATCATCGCAATGTCTTGGCTAACCGTTTTACGGCGTTGCTCTGGTGTTAAGCGCATTAAGTCAACACCACGCCAATGCATTCTATCGGCGGTTATCACCCAACGCTCATTAAGCACACCGACGATGGCTTTTGCAATTAAGCTTTTGCCAGAGCCTGATTCGCCCACTAAAGCGTGTACTTCACCTTCTTTTAAACTAAAGCTTACGCGATCAACAGCACGAATGGCGGTTTCGGAAGTTTGAAGTTCAATGGTTAAATTTCGAATATCTAGTAACTGCATCTAATCGGCCTTACGCGCTTGTAAAACTTTGCGAAGTCCATCGCCCACTAAGTTTGTTGAAAGAACCGCTAAAAATAACAGGACGCCCGGCAATGCTACCGTCCAGGGTGCTAAATATATAAGTCCTAAGTTCTCTGCTAAAATTGCGCCCCATTCAGTAGTCGGCGGCTGTGCACCCAGTTTTAAAAACCCTAACGCCGCAATATCTAAAATAGCAGTAGAAAGCGCCATGGTAAAAATAACCACAATATATTCATACACATTAGGAAAAATCCCGCGTGATAAAATATGCCACTTAGAGGCGCCATCTAAGCGGTAGGCTGTAACATAATCTTTGCCAAGTTCGTCAACTATCAGGTTTCTAATTGAATGAATAAACTGGGGTAATAAGGCCAAAATAATTGCCCATACGGTATTCATTAATCCAGGGCCGAGTATGGCAATAATAATGATGGCCAGTAACAATGAGGGAATTGACAGCGTTACATCCAGTAAGTGGTTCAAAAAACTAGAACGTATGCCTTTACTGATCCCTGCAAAGGTACCTACCAACACACCAATAACAGTGGTGATCAGTGCAGCCACAACCGATAACCCGAACGTATATGTGGCGCCATTCATTAAACGAGACAGCACATCTCGGCCTAAATCATCGGTGCCAAGTATAAACCGCACATCGCCCATTTCATTCCACGAGGGAGGCAGTAATAGTGCATCACTGTGCTGTTGATTTACCCCATAAGGCGCAAGAAAAGGCGCGGTAGCCGCTAACAGGCTAAAGGCAATAAACACCCATAAACCAACCAGTGCAGGGTGGTTATTTTTAAACTTTCGCCAGAGTCTCGCTAATGGCGATTTATTTGAATCTTCTGAAAATAAGTTAAACTTTGCCATGCGCTTGGTTCCGAGACAGAGGATCGAGTAGGGTGTAGGTCAGTTCGGCCATAATTGTGGCAATAATAATAAATAAAGAGACGGCCATTAACCCACCTTGTATGGCGGGATAATCACGTTGATAAATACTGTCTATTAACCAGCGACCGATCCCAGGCCACGAAAAAATAACTTCAGTGATCATCGCTAGGGTGATCAAGGTACTAAACTGCAAACCTATTTGTTTTATAACCGGTAGTAAGGCATTTCTTAGGGCGTGATGAATAATAAGCTGCCCACGAGTAAGCCCTTTGGCGCGAGCTGTTTTAATGAAGTTTTGATCCATCACTTTTAACATCGATTCGCGAGTAAAGCGCACTAATACCGTGGTTGGATACATAGCAAGTACAATAGTAGGTAAAGTAAGGTGATGCAGCGCATCTAACATGGCCAAACCATTGTAAGGAAAATCAGCGAGTAAAATATCAAGTAAAATAAATCCTGTGCTCGCGGGTATCTCATACAACAAGCTCACTCGCCCCGACATGGGAAACCAGCCAAGCTTGAGCGAAAAAATCATAATTAATAATAATGCCAGCCAAAAAATCGGCATAGAATAGCCAATCATCGCTGTAGAGCTAATAAATTTATCAGGCCATTGTTTATTATATGCCGATGCTAAAATACCGACAGGCACACCCACTACCACCGAAATAAATAACGCATAGATACTTAGCTCTAACGTTGCAGGAATTAAATCAACCACATGGGCGAAAACACTGCTCCCCGAGGCGAATGACATTCCCCAATCCCCTTGTAAAATTCGTCCTACAAAGGCGATGTACTGCATAAAGTAGTTACTGTTAAATAAGTACTTTTCTTCTAACTGCGCATTTTGGGTAAAGTTAGTGTCAGGTATGCCGCTTAAGTTACTGAGCGGATCGCCAGGAAATAAATAACTCAACGAAAAGGTAAAAATACTGAGTAGCAACACCATAAAAAATAACAGTCCGAGGCGGCGTAAAATATAATCTAAGATCATTATTTTTTCCTCGCGTTAGCCAACGAAATAGCACCGAATGGCCCTAAGGTAATGCCCTCAACATCTGCGCTACTTGCTTGAAAACGCATGCCATGGGCAATTGGCAGTAAAGGCAATTGTTTGATGATCATGCTTTGTGCTGCGTCGTAATATTGTTTACGTAAATTTAAATCTGTGGTGTCTAACGCTTTGGTTAGCAGTAAATCAAATTCAGGGTTACACCAGTTTGCAGGGTTTTTGCCGCTGAATGTCGCAGTACAACTTAATAATGGGCTAAAAAAGTTATCGGGATCAGGTGTATCAGCTGCCCAACCTAATAACACACTGTCGTGGCGATGCTCACCAATGCGTTGAATAAAGGTGTTCCATTCATATTCTACAATATTTACATTAACGCCAATTTTGCGTAAATCACTTTGCATTAGCTCAGCCATTTTGCGGGCGTTGGGGTTATAAATACGGCTTACCGGCATAGCCCAAATGCTCATATCAAAGCCTTTTGGAAAACCGGCTTCAGTTAATAACCTTTTTGCCAACTGTGGGTCAAAAATAGGCATGTTTTTTTGTAGTTCAAATGCCCATGACGTAGGCGGAAGAATAGATTGTGCACGCAGTCCATTCCCGTAATATACCGCTTGCATTATTTTATCTATATCAATGGCATGAACCAATGCTTGACGTACTTTTAGGTTATCAAACGGTGGACGCTCGGTATTAAATGCCCAGTAACCAATATTTAAGTTAGTTTCTCTTTCAACGTTAATATCATCACGCTGCGCTAAAATACTTAATTGGGCACTACTCGGGTGTGCGGTTACATCACACTCTTTGGTCAATATTTTAGCGATACGGGTGGTACCATTTGGGGTAATGTCGTACACCAATTGCTCAAGGGCAACCTCATGCTTCCAATAATCAGCGTTTTTATAAAAGCGCACTAAATGATCGCGTCGGTACTCTTTATAAATATAGGGGCCTGTGCCAATCGGGTATTGATCAAATAGGTTTTCTTGATTATTAGCTTTGAGTGCCATGGCATATTCTTTAGAGAGCACGACGGCAAAATCGGTCGCCATATTGGCTAAAAAGCTGCTTTCGGCGTTAAATAACTCAAACCGGACTTGGTGATCAGAGACTCTAACAATTTTACGAATTAGCTGGTCAATCCCCACACTTTGAAAGTAAGGGTAATTAGCATCGCCAATAAAGTGATAAGGATTATAAACGTCGAATAATCGACTAAAAGTAAATATTACATCATCAGCGTTAAATTCACGGCTAGGAGTGAAATAAGAGGTGGTATGAAACTTAACTCCTTTGCGCAAAGTGAAGGTAACCGATTTACCGTCTTTACTGATCTTCCAATCAGTGGCAAGTTCACTCTTAAATTCGGCGGTCACGGGGTCAATACTAATTAACCGGTCGTATAACTGGTTAGCAATAATATCGATAGTCGATCCTGTGGTTGTGACTTGTGGGTTAAACGACACAGGATTAGCCTCGGCGCAATAAACGAGGCCTTGGTTTTTTTCTTCTAAGATTTCTTCTTTACTATCAATGCAACCTACTAAGCTCAATGATATTAAAGCAAGTAATAATTTATGCACCCGCACAACCTCTACTATTCTAGCAAATTGTATTTTTTCAAATAACCACGTAGTTGATGATACGTTAAACCAAGTACTTCTGCAGTCTTCTTTTGATTAAATTGGCTATGTTCTAATGCTTTTTTTATCAATGTAATTTCAAATTCATTAGAGAGCGTTTTTAAGTCGCATGGAAACTCAGGTTCTTTGGTACTTGAACTCAATGCTACAGGCGCTTCTATAGGCTGTGCATGAGTAGTCGGTTCAGATTGTATTATAGCAGGTGCTTGTGCATGTTTTATGCGGGCTTTAGGTCTAAAGCGACTTTCGAATGGGTCTAAAATAATTTTATGTACAGGAATATGTTCATTGCCGTGGCGATACAGACTTCGTTCTACCACATTTTTAAGTTCACGGACATTACCCGGCCACTCATAACTGAGTAAACTTTCTTGTGCACTGCGGGTAAAACCACTAAATAGCTCCCACTCAAGGTCTCGTGCCATGTTCATCGCAAACTGTTCAGCCAGCAACATAATGTCATCTTGACGTTCACGCAGTGGCGGTAAGGTGATCACATCAAACGCGAGTCTATCGAGTAAATCACTTCTAAATTCACCTTGTTGTGCTAAATGGGGTAAGTCTTCATTGGTTGCACAGACTAAGCGAGTGTCTACTTTAACGGTTTGCTTACCGCCAACACGCTCAAACTCACCATACTCAATCACTCTTAATAGCTTTTCTTGCACCATGGCAGAGGTATTTGCTAACTCATCTAAGAACAAGGTACCACTATTGGCGCGCTCAAAGCGGCCTTCATGGCGTTTACTTGCGCCTGTGAAAGCGCCACTTTCATGACCAAATAATTCACTCTCGAGCAGGTTTTCGTTCAATGCCGCACAGTTAAGCTTGACGTAACTTTGATCCCAGCGTTTGGATAAAAAGTGTAAACGTGCTGCAATTAGCTCTTTACCGGTACCACGTTCACCAATAATAAGTACGGGTTTATCTAGGTTAGCCAGTTGCGAAACCTGATCAAGTACCGATAAAAAGCTGTCTGATTGGCCAAGTAAATTGTCCTGTTGGCGATATTGACTCATATTTCCTAACTCTTAGTCATTTTTACTAACAGTTAGTGTATTTCATTATGGCGGATAACAAAAGTAATTTGTAATTTACATTTAACATATTGAAAATAAATGGTATTTTAAAAATATAAAAGTTGGCAAGCATATTGATACTAATAAAAGCAGACACATTTAGATTAAATAATAGAGGTATATGTTATGGGAATTTTTTCACGTTTTGCAGACATTGTTAATTCTAATATCAATGCCATTTTAGATAAAGCAGAAGATCCTGAAAAAATGGTTCGTCTTATTATCCAAGAGATGGAAGATACACTAGTAGAGGTACGCTCTACGTCAGCAAAAACCCTTGCTGAGAAAAAAGAATTAGTACGTCGCGTAGATACACTAAAAGCTCAAGTAAGCGATTGGCAAGACAAAGCCGAATTAGCACTGAGCAAAGATCGTGATGATTTAGCTCGCTCGGCTTTACTTGAAAAGCAAAAATCAGCAGATGCAGTCGCCGCAGTAGAAAGTGAACTTGATCATGTAGAATCTCATATCGAGAAACTACAGCAAGAAGTGACTACGCTACAAGAGAAACTAGCGGATGCTAAAGCACGTCAAAAAGCGATTATTTTACGTCAACGCTCGGCTGAGTCGCGCCTTGAGGTTAAAAAAGCACTTGATAGTTCTAAAGTGGATGATGCACTTAATCGTTTTGAACGTTACGAAACCAAAATTGATGGGCTAGAATCTCAAATAGAGTCTTACGATTTGGGTAAACAAACGTTAGCAGATGAAATTGCTGATTTACAAAAGAATGAAAAAATTGACGACGAGTTAGCTGAACTTAAAAAGAAACTCTCGAATAAATAAATATAAAACAGGGGCCTTGTGCCCCTGACATCAACATTGAATACGGATTGTCAGGAGAGGATTATGTTTGATCCAGAGATACTAATTGCACCCTTTATCTTGTTTATGATTTTTGTTGCACCACTGTGGTTAATTTTACACTACCGAAGCAAAAAGCAGGTAAGCCAAGGGTTAAGCGAGCATGAGCATCACCAGTTATTGGAGCTTGCTCAAAAAGCTGAAAAAATGACTGATAGAATCGAGACATTAGAAGCGTTACTTGATCAAGAGTCACCGCAATGGAGACAAAAAGTATGAACACCAAACGCGAATTATTAAGAGACCCACAGCGCGGTAAAATTGCCGGTGTATGTGCGGGATTAAGTGACTACTTTAATATGGAGTTATGGTTAGTTCGCATTATTTTTGTTAGTGCTGTACTACTAACTGGTGGCCCATTATTTGTGGTAGCGTATATTGCAGCGTGGTTTATTTTAGATAAAAAACAACCCAGTGCTGTAAGTAAAACACAATCAACGTATGGCGGTGATCCGCTAGAAGTAAAATTTAAAGTATGGCAAAAAGGCGAGCCACCGCGTCGTGCGCTGCAAGACTTAAAAGAGCGATTAACTCGTGTAGATAGCCGCCTTCAAAACATGGAACGCTACGTTACTTCAAGCGAGTTTACGGTCAGCCGTGAAATTAATAAACTTTAAGGGATTGATAAGCACCTTGTTTGCAGCGTGATCAATGACGGCAACTAAGGTGCAAAACACTTTATGAGCCAATCATTTGCAAAAAAGACCTTTAAAAGCGTTAAAGGCAAAGCACAAAAAGCCCTGCACCGTAGTTTAGACCAACATGTTAAACTTGCCGTAACAGGGCTGAGCGGCAGTGGTAAAACTGCGTTTATAAGCGCGTTAGTTAAGCATTTAACCTCTCAGGCGAATGACAACAACTTACCTTTTTTTGATGTAATGCGTGAACATCGCCACATTGCTACTAAAATTGTGCCGCAAGAGGCATTAAATGTTCCCACTTTTGATTATAACCGCGCAATAAGTGCTTTACTGCCAAGTGAAGGCGACCCTGCATGGCCCGCTTCTACCGAGCGAATAAATACTTTACGTTTGGCGATTAAATATCAAAGCAACGCGGGTCTGCGCGGTCATTTCTCACCACAATCGACGCTGTATTTAGATATTATTGACTATCCTGGTGAGTGGTTGCTTGACCTACCTATGCTCGCGCAAAGCTTTGAGCAATGGTGCGAGCAACAATATCCATTGCTAAGCCAAACGCCACGTAACCAAAGCTCAGCTGAATTTTTGCAATCCATAGAGCAGCTTGATTTAGATGCACCGGTAGATGAAAACGCACTGGCTGATATTGCAAAACGTTATCAAACCATGTTGGTAGGGCTAAAAAAAGACACTAAGCTTGCCATGTTACAGCCAGGGCGAATGTTAATGCCGGGCGACTTGCAAGGTGCACCATTATTATTATTTTTTCCAATTAGTCCTGAAAAAATAAGTGACGATGTAGTAGCAGGTTCTAACTTAGCACATTTAATTAAACGTTTTGATGCTTACGTAAAAGAAGTCGTTAAGCCATTTTATAATGAGCATTTTCGCCATTTTGACCGTCAAATTGTACTCGTAGATGTACTGAGTGCGTTAAATGAAGGTTATGAAACGTTGGCTGAGCAAAGTCGAGTGATCAATCAACTATTGTCACACTTTAGCTATGGTGATTCTGGTTTTTTTAAACGCTTGTTTAAACCTAATATTGATAAAATATTATTTGCTGCTAATAAGTCCGATCACATCAGTGCGAAGCATCACAAAGATCTTGCATTGTTACTCGATTCGTTAGTTAAAGAGCAAAGCAATCACTTAAAATTTGATGGGGTTAAAATAGAAACACTGGCGATGTCATCAATTGCTGCTACTGTGTCCCGCCAAGTGGTTGATAAGGGGCAAACACTCGACTGTATCTATGGCAAGCCATTAAATGAACAACAGTGGTTAACTTACCTGCCTCCTCAGCCGCCGAGCAGAATGCTCAATAAAAGTGAGTGGCCAGCACATGGGTTTGAGTTTTTATCATTTGCACCTATGCCAAGCCCAGAACAACAGCTTAAGCACATTCGCTTAGACCATGTGATGCAGTACTTGTTAGGAGATAAGTTAACATGAGTGAGTCAACACACCAATTTCAGGCTGGGCGTCGTATTAATGCCCAAAATATTGAGCAAAATGAACCAGATTTATTAGCGGCTAAAGTCGTAGAGCAGGGACAAAGTGAGCAGCCTAGCAAAGATAGCGACGAGCTAATTGAACCTGAAATCGATATTGAGCCTGTATATAAAAAGTCTAAGTGGCAAACCCTTAAAGGCCTATTTGCACTGAGCTTTATTGTTTTAATATTACTTGAGTTCGCATTTTCAATTGTATTGGCGTTTCAGCAGTCAGTTATTTTAGGTGGGGTGTACTTAACCGCTGTAATAACCGGTGTACTACTGATATCGCGTTTATTGTGGCGTGAATATAGAATGTTACGCAGCTTAAAGCGTAATCAGCTGCACCGCCATGAAGCTAACCGTTTGCTCAATAGTGAGCAGGTAGGCGGGGCGATACCTTGGCTTGAAAAGCTTCATAAACATCAGCAATTAGATAATTTCGAAAACTTTAAAAATCAGGTCGCTACGCACCACAGTGACAAAGAAATAATGTCTCTGTACGCGAATAGCTTACTGATAACGCAAGACAATCAAGCTAAAAAGTTAATAAACCGTTTTGCAACAGAGTCAGCTTTATTAGTTGCCCTAAGCCCAATTGCGCTGATGGATATGATGGCTGTGCTGTGGCGTGGCACTAAATTAATAGAGCAAATAGGCCGCATATATGGCATTGGCTTTGGTTATGCCAGCCGTATTAAACTTTACCGCATGCTTATTAAGCAAGTAATGTTTGTAGGCAGTGCAGAGCTCGTATCTGATTTAGCCGCCACGGCACTCAGTGCTGAATTATTAGGCAAGCTTTCAGGGCGAGCTGCACAAGGTGTTAGTGCCGGTATATTTACAGCGCGTATTGGTTACAAAGCTATGGAGTTAAGCCGACCCTTACCGCGTCTTGAAAACAAGCGCAGCTTGTTAAAAGGCACAGTCCAAGGGATTGCGAGTAAAATTATGAGCCGTAAGGGAGCTGAAACTAAGTAGTGAGAGTTCGTTGGCAATATTTGTGTACAGCTTTTTGGGTAAAGTTTGCACAAATAGCCATCTGAGCATCCGGCATGCTTGTGATTTTAAGTGCGGTGCGTTTTATTTATGCTATTGACACACATAATAAAAACGAGAACACACAATGAGCAAGCATCATCAAAATACCCAATGTATCCATGGCCCGCAAAAAGCAAACGACCCCCATGGCGCATTAACCTCACCTTTGTATCAAACGTCTACGTTTCATTTTGAAAATGCCGCTCAAGGTGCTGCCCGCTTTGCAGGTGAGGAGCCCGGTTATATTTACACGCGTTTAGGTAACCCAACCACTACTGAACTTGAGCAAAAAGTGGCGCAATTAGAAGGCTGTGAGGCCGCCGCCGCCACGGCAACAGGTATGGGTGCGGTATCCGCTTCGGTACTAAGCTTCCTATCGCAAGGCGATCATTTAATTGCATCAAGCGCTCTGTATGGCTGCACCTTTGCTTTTTTTTCGCATATGTTGCCGCGATGGGGAATTGAAGTCACCTTTGTTGATATGACCAATGAGAGTGAACTGCGCGCAGCCATTAAACCTAACTCAAAAATGATATTTGTAGAAACACCAATCAATCCAACCATGGCAGTGATTGATTTAGCACTTATTGGCGATGTTGCTAAACAGCATAATTTACTGAGTGTGGTCGACAATACGTTTTTAACCCCGCTGCTGCAGTCACCAAAAAAGTACGGTATCGATATTATAATGCATAGCGCGACCAAGTATTTAAATGGTCACGGCGATGTTGTTGCGGGTATTGTGTGTGGTTCACTTGAGCATATTACACAGATTAAAATGACCGTGCTTAAAGATATTGGTGCCACTATTAGTCCACACGATGCGTGGTTAATAAATCGCGGCTTAAAAACTTTAGCTATTCGCATAGAACGCCATTGCCAAAGTGCGCAAACGATTGCTGAGTATTTAGAAGCTCATCCGCAAGTAAATAAAGTGTATTACCCTGGGCTTAAGTCTCACCCGGGTTACAAGTATATTGGTAAGCAAATGAAAGCGGCTGGCGGTGTTATTGCCTTTGAAATTAAAGGGAGCTTAACCGACGGTGAGCATTTTATTGATAGTATGCAACTGTGCACATTAGCGGTTAGCTTAGGCGATGCTGAAACGCTCATTCAACACCCTGCATCAATGACGCATTCGCCATACACTCCCGAAGAAAGACTAGCAGCTGGAATTAGTGATGGTTTAATTCGTTTATCAGTTGGACTTGAAGATGTTAACGATATTATTAACGATCTCAACCAAGCATTTACTAAAATATCTTGAGGTGTAAATTAATGGTTACATTAAATTCTTCCTGTGGGTACTATTAAGAATGGGCTGTGTTTTTATCTTTGCTCTAGTGTAATTTTAAATTTACGATCTGTGTGATCTGCAAAAGTATTGATCTGCGTCAAGCTATTAAACTTTTGTTCACTTTTGCATAGTATGGCTACATCGAATAGCCAAGCATTTGGCTGTTATTTTGACACCGATTTAGGGTTTTATCCCAAAGAAGGTATTTATGGCTAAAGCAAGTAATTACACCTCCAAAACACCTGATGAAAATGGGGTTATACATTGGAGCGATGAAGAAAATAAAATTTGGTCTGAGCTTGTAGCACGCCAACTTGCGTGCATTGAAGGCAAAGCCTGTGATGAGTACATGGAAGGATTGAAAAAAATCAATCTGCCTCATGATCGTATCCCACAGCTGAGTGAGCTAAACGAAGTACTTTTAGCAACCACAGGTTGGCAGGTTGCACCTGTACCTGCACTTATCGATTTTGATGAGTTTTTTAGGTTACTCGCTAACAAGCAATTTCCTGTAGCGACCTTTATTCGTAGCCGTGAAGAATTTGACTACTTACAAGAACCCGATATTTTTCATGAGATATTTGGTCATTGTGCCATGCTAACCAATCCTGACTTTGCAGAATTTACTCACAAGTATGGGCAACTAGGATACGCGGCAGAGAAAAAAGATCGCGTTTATTTAGCGCGCATGTACTGGTTTACCGTTGAGTTTGGTTTGATGCAAACTGAAAAAGGATTACGTATTTACGGTGGCGGTATTTTATCAAGCCCAGGGGAAACCCAATACGTGTATTCAGATACACCAGAGATTAATCCAATGAATGTGCTAGATGTGCTACGTACACCGTACCGTATAGACATTATGCAACCATTGTATTACACGATTAATTCGATTCATGATCTGTTTGAAATATCTCAAATGGATATAATGACTTTAGTTGAGCAAGCTAAATCACTTGGTTTGCACGACCCTAAGTTTCCTCCAAAAGAAAAATTAGCTAGTTAATTTTTGAAAAAAGTAACGCTAAACTAAGGATTTAAAATGTCTTCATTAAGTGCACAAAAATGTGAAGCCTGTCATGCAGATGCTCCAAAAGTATCTGATGCTGAATTGGCTGAATTAATTAAAAAAATCCCTGACTGGGTGCCAGAAGTACGTGACGGTATTATGCAGTTAGAGCGCGTTTATAAGTTTAAAAACTTTAAACAAGCCATTGCGTTTACCAATAAGGTAGGTGATATGGCTGAAGACGAAGGGCATCACCCAGGTCTATTAACTGAGTGGGGTAAAGTAACCGTGACTTGGTGGAGCCATTCAATTAAAGGCCTGCATAAAAATGACTTCATTTGCGCTGCTAAAACAGATGATGTATTTAACGCGCTGTAATTAATTAGATTTGAGTAAATAAAAAGGCACTTTACAGTGCCTTTTTTATGTGTGGTTAGTTACTTAGGTTTTATCTGCGTTCAGCATGCCATAGTCACTAGCATTGATAGAAATTGAATGAACCTTTAGCTGTTTATCAGAAAACTTATTTTTGAGAATGTCGATAGTTTTTTCTTGTTGCCTACAAGGCGGACAAGGGCCTACATCCTCATCTATCGAAGTATAAATTAACGTATATTTTTGTTGGGTAAAATCGGGTAATGTTGTTAATAGTTGTTCTAAATTACTTTTAAGTAAATCAGAATCAGGATGGCTTTGTTTATTTTTAAAAATAGATAAAATATTGGGTAAATATTTATCTGAGTAATGCATTAACTCGCCTTTGCTGTTAAATAAAAACATTTGTGGAGCGGTATTATTAATGGGCGACTTAACCATTTGGTAATGCGAGAAGCTATAATTCTCGGCGTACGTGTTACCGCTATACAAAAGTAGTAAGGCTATAATTAATTTGTACATGTTTATCCTTAAGTTAAGTTGTTCCAAGAGTTACTCAGTGTTTTTTTAATCTCTATAGCAATAATAAATACAACCGCTAGCAAAATGATTAAATGCACTATAATTATAGTGTTTAGATCAAAAATAGGCTGCTTGAATAAAAAGTCATTTAGCTTTTCATATTGAGAAAAAAAGACAGTAATGATAATTATATGAGCGACCATAAATGTAATAAAAAACAACCTCAAAAATAAATAACATATTTGATAGCTACGAGCACCTACAGCACGCCTTAGGGCGAGTTCCGTTGATGACTTAGCTGTGAGTTGTTTTATGCTGCTGTAGTTGTATAAAAATGCAGAAAGTAAAAGAATTATTGCACAGACAATTGTAATTATGAGTAATGCCTTTCTCGGTGCTTGTTCATTTTTTACTAAAGATGAAAGGGGCGTAAGAGATAAATCGTTAAAGCTTACACTTAATGTCTTAAGTGCCTTTTTTAGTTCATTTTCAACATGTTTGATAGGCGTATTGGTTTTAATTATAATTGTTTCAAAACCTGTAAGTGCACTTATTACACTATAGACTATGGGTTGTGCCGGTGTATCTGCTCCTTCGTTATATATATTATTAACAACACCCACCACTTTATGTTTTATTTTCCCTGTATTAAATTGAGCTAATAAATAAGCTTGACTCAACTCTGTGCCTTCAAAGTATTGTTCCCATAAAGCCTTGTTAACTACAACTTTTTGATATTGCTGCCATTGCACACTTTGACCTGAGATAAGCTTAGCACCAATAGTTTTAAAATACTGAGGGCTTATTCTATGACTTGCAGTGCTGGCACTTTTACCTGAGCTTATAGCTTGCCCGGTAACGGTATACCATTTGCTAAAACCACTGCGTTTCGATAGCGGCGGGACTGAACTAAGCGATACTTCATCAACAATAGAAATTGAATTTAATTGCTGCATCAATTGTTGGGCGGAGTTATTTGCGTTAAATGCTTCGCTAGATGATTGCGGGAAGCTAAAGCTAGCAATTAAAATATTATCAGCAACAAATCCCATATTTTTATTATTTAAATTAATTTGGCTAAATATAACTAAACTACTAATGTAAACACTTGTAATGGCAAGGCTCGTAAGTAATGAAAGTAACGAAAAAACCTGAATTTTTTCGCTTATAGTTGCGCTTTGCCCACGACCAATACTTGTGGTTATCCACTTTCTTTGAAGATAATTAAGCATAAATAAAAATATAGTTATAGAGCCATAAAATATGACGAACTTACTTGATGAAAATGCAATGCTAAGCTGCTTTAAGCTTGGTAATAATAGAGTACTAATGTGATTACTCAGCGGGTAAAGAGCGCAAATTACAATTATGAGTAGTAAGCTGGTAAGAGTTATATCAATAATTTGCTGGATAAAAACATGCGTAGTATTTGCTCCGCACAATTTACGAATAGTTTCTTCTTGTTGCTTTTTTATGGATTCAGCGCAATAAAACGCACAAAATGCTATAAAGCTGAATGTTAGCAAAATATAATATAATAATTGTAATAGATTGAGGCGTTTTACCACTTTGTTAAAGTGAGTTGGGTTAATGCCAATGCCATTACTGAATTTAAGCTCGGTGTTATCAAATATAAACATCTCGGTTTGCAAGTGCTTGTTTAGTGGTTTTAAAAAAGCGGCTTCGTTTTTAATGTTCCCTAATATATAAGTAAACGTATCTGGAGTTAGGCTGCTCTCTTGAGGGAGTACTTGTTTAAGCTGATCGTATGGAATAATAAGGTCTGACTTATAATTACGCCTAAAACTTGTAAAAGCCTCTGGCATTACTGCAACAATATTTATGCTTTTTTTATTAACTATAAGTTGTTTGCCAAGAACGTTAGCTGCTCCCTCAAAGTGAGTTTGCCAAAATGAATAACTAATAGCAGCACTTAGTGCGCTGCCTTGCTTTGGAAAATCTAACTGCTCATAGCTACCTACAGTGGGGATTATACCTAATTCTTCATAGCCGCCCGATATGAAGTTTACTTTAGCTGTCTCACTTTCATGGTTAACTGAACGCTTAAATGATAATTCGATTGAACGCTCAAAAATGCCAGTTAGGTTATTGTGTAATAAAGTGATTTCATCAAATATATATCCATCAACGGGTAGGTCCGTTTGAGAATCATTTAAATAAATTTGCTTAATAGCTTGACTGTTATTTATAGCCGTGTAATCAGCCGATAAATACTGACTATGAATATTACTTGTGTTTAAAATTAAACATAATGGAATACTTAGTAATAAGCAGCTGAGCCATAATTTAATATTTGTCTTAGCGTATTTTAGCCAATTAAAAGTTAAATCAATGATTAAGTGACGCATTAATACCCTTGAGCACTTAGATTGCCATCTTGAATATACATGCGCGTTTTTGCCGTCTTAGCATGGTTTTCATCATGTGTTATTAAGCAAATGGTTTTACCTTCGTGATTTAGCTTATTGAGTAACTGATATATTTTATCGCTATTGTTTGAATCCAAATTACCGGTTGGCTCGTCGGCTAAAATAATAGAAGGCTCGTTTATTAGTGCTCGAGCAATAGCCACGCGTTGCTGCTGCCCCCCCGATAATTGATTTGGCTTTGTGTTAATAAACTCAAGCATGTTTACTTTATTAAGTGCAGTTTCTACTTTTTTTTGATAATCATTTCTTGATACAGACTTGTTGTAACTAAGTGGCAAAGCAACGTTATCAAAAACGCTTAAATGATTTAATAAATTAAAGTTTTGAAATATAAAGCCAAATTCTCTATTTTTAATAGTGGCAATAGCATCCGGGGTTAGCTCTGCTGTGTTAGTGCCTAAAATAGTGTATTGCCCTTCGCTAGGTAAGTTTAGTAAGCCTAAAATAGAGAGTAGGGTACTTTTACCACTGCCAGAAGTCCCCGAAATTGCAATGTAATCGCCACTGTTTATTTTAAAATTTATAGATTTAAGGGTATTAACTTTGGTATTAGGGTATTGATAAAAAACATTGTTAAATTCGATTAGTGGATAATCCATCAAAAAGCACCTTTTAAATCAAAGTTATTTTCAGTAGCGTAATCAGCTGGTATTAGTAACACATAGTTACCTTTTAGTGGTTCATCTAAGCTTAACGTGTATTGCTCGATCGATTTGTAATTTATATGGGTAAGAATAGCTTTGCTTGATGGCGTTATCTCATAAACCTTCCATTGGCTATGGCTATCAAAGTCACTTGGTTTTTTAATATTTTGCACTGTTATAGATTCTTCAGAATAAATATGAGCTTCTATTGCTTGACTACTTCTAAGCCATGGAGGTGGCGTCTCAATATTTAAAAATACATTAATAGCTCCATCCCTTATTACAGTATCAATATATTCAACCTTGGCTTTTATCGTTCCACTTGGTGTGATTATGTCGGCGTGTTGACCAATTACTAATTGATTAGATGAATATTGAGGAACTTGTATTTTTGCCAGTAGATTATCTGTTTCTATTAACTCAAACAAAGGCTGACCTTGAGTAACTGCTTGGCCTAATTTAGCTAAATGTTGGCTTACAATTCCGTCGAAACTTGACTTAAGAGTGAGTTGCTCTTGGCGTTTATTTAAATAGTTAAGCTTGTTTTTAGCTATACTCATTTTATTATTCAGCGCTATTAATTGTTGATTAAATGCGCCTTTAAATAAGTTAAGTTCTTCTTTTTTAGCGTTTACTTCAAGTTCACTTTGTTTATATAGCATTTCACTTTGCTTAAAGCGAATAGCAGAAATAATACCCTGTTCCATCAAAATATTATTAGCGTTCAATTCAAGTAATTGTTGTTGCAGTGCCATTTGAGCTTTAGATAAATCGACCTTAGCTTGTGAAAGTTTGATTGCTAAGTTGCTCTTATCAATGGCTACTTGTGACTCTAAATTCAGTTGTTCATAGTTAGCGGTATGTATTTCTTGCTCTAATTCGTAGTTAACGAGCTTTGCCAATACTTGGCCTTTTTTTATGATTTGCCCTTCACGAATTGTAAGTGCAGTTATATTGCCTTTTAGAGGCGCAGATAACAGCTCCTTTTGTGTAGGCTCTATAGTGCCAATACCTTTTAGTATATTAGGCGAGGATATTTTAGATATGAGTATTGGTTTCAAATAACGAGCAGGTATTTCATTAGATAACAGCACTACTTTAATTGAATAGCCAAGAGCTATTAACAACAATAAAGCTCCAATAATAAATGGAATTTTCTTTTGTTGTTTTACGATTAAATACTCTTCCATTAGTACAACCTGCTGTCTGCTTTTACTATTTTAAAATAGGGTGAACACGGTTTAAGCTTTCACTTTTTTACGTAAAGGGTTTAAGAGGTAGCTAGCTGAGTGAGGTTTTTAGCTAGCAGCCTGATTTTTCACCAGCTCGTTCCCAAAACATGTTCAGTTATACCATCAGTAAGTTAATTATGTAAATTTTATTTTAATGCAGCTTAGAGGGAATTTAATCATTTCGTTTACTTATGAAATGAGATAAAAATAACGATTACGTTGTTACACAAAAATGATTTATTTGCGCTGCTAAAACAGATGATGTACTTAACGCGCTGTAATTAACTAGATTTGAGTAAATAAAAAGGCACTTTACAGTGCCTTTTTTATTTTTAATTACCGTTTTCTCAATACTAGCAGTATCAGTTAAGTTTTATCGGTATTTAACATGTCATCATGCTCAGCCATATCCCAAGGTAGTTCGCCTGGGCTGTTACCTAAAAAGTGTAAGTAGTTCTCAAACTGATCAAGAATATCCTTCACAATATCATCTTCATTGTAGCCATAAACATCGTACGACAGACCACCACGACGTAAAAATACATCAGCCTTATAATACATTTCAGTATTGTCGTTATCAGGGCGCAGCTCTGAGTAAGCAAAGCTCGGCATAGGGTGCTCGGTAAGGCGAATATCATAAACAAAATCAACATGCTCATGACGTAATACAGTTAAATGAGCGCGTCCTAAATCAGTATCAAATTCGACCACAGCATGCCATTGTCGAGATTTCAACTCTGCTTGTACGGCTTTCATTGCCTCAACGACTACACTACCAATAAAAGTATGTACTTTTTCTTTATTGGGGTAATTAACCATAGCCGCTAAACGGCGTTTCCAATGGGATAGATCAATATTACGACTATTGAGTGTATGTGCTTGTAGGCTGGTATCGCGATGGCCCTCAATTCTTAGCGCTCGCCAAAGCCCCGCAGTGGCAATTAGCATAATGATAGCAAAGGGTAAGGCACTGGCAATGGTCATGGTTTGCAGTGCACTTAAACCACCTGCCACTAATAAAACAGCAGCCACAGCGCCTTCAAGCACCGCCCAAAACACGCGCTGCCATGCTGGCGTATTAATATTTCCACCTGAAGCGAGTGAGTCGATTACCAAAGAGCCGGAATCAGATGAGGTAACAAAAAAGGTAACAATTAAAATAACCGTGAGTAGCGAAATAAAAAATGATAACGGTAACACTTCAAATAATTGAAATAACGCGACGGCATGATTTGCTTGTACATCACCAATGAGCGTATCAAAGCCTTCATTCATTATTAAATTCAGTGCCGTATCGCCAAACACTGAAAACCATAAAAAGGTAAAAATAGTGGGGACTAACATTACGCCAACAACAAATTGCCTAATAGTTCTACCGCGGCTAATTTTTGCGATAAACATTCCAACAAACGGCGCCCACGCAATCGTCCAGCCAAATATAAATAAAGTCCAGTTCCCAATCCAATCACTGCGACTATAGGCTTGTAAGTTAAAGGTCCGCTCAACAATACCACTAAGATAACTGCCGGTGTTTTGTAAAAACGATTCTAAAATATGAATAGTTGGGCCAATAAAAAATACAAAGGCCATTAATGAAACCGCTAAGGTCATATTCACGATTGATAAACGTTTTACCCCTTTATCCATCCCTGCGATTACAGAGAGCGTTGCTGCGGCGGTAATAATAGCAATCGCGGTAATTTGTACTGTGGTATTAATAGGAATATCGGGCCATAAATAGTGTAGCCCCGCGTTGATTTGAGTCACCGAAAGTCCGAGCGTGGTCGCAATACCAAATAAGGTGCCTAGTATGGCAAATACATCAACGGTATGACCGATAGGACCATATATTTTATCACCAATTAGTGGATACAAGGCTGAACGAATAGACAGCGGCAGACCATGACGAAAGGCAAAATAAGCCAGCACTAAACCAACAATTCCATAAATAGCCCAAATATGAAATCCCCAATGGAAAAAGGCAATTTGCATTGCTTGCTTAGCGGCATCCACGGTTTCAGCCGCACCCGATGGCGGGGATGCGTAATGCAGTACTGGCTCGGCTACACCAAAATAAAGTAGCGCTACGCCGTAACCGGCAGAAAATAACATGGCAAACCACTCACCAAAGCTGTATTGCGGCTGTGCATGATCGGGGCCTAGTTTTATATTCCCCCAACTGGAGGCGGCGACACACACAATAAATACCAAGAAGATAGCGACTGATAACATATAAAACCAGCCAAAGGTTTCTGTTATCCACGCAAGGGCAACACTAAATGCCTGACCTGCGAGTTCAGGGTTGCTACTTGTACCAATTACCAAAAGTAGAATAATAAATACTGCAGGCAAAAATACAGGTAGCAAAATAGTTGAGCGTAAAGCAGTTTTTGTCATATTAATCCTTAATATTAATTGCTAACTTTCAAGTATGCCTGACCACCTTATTATATATTTCGTTTATTGGCTAATTCAGTTGCTTGTTTTATATACTTATATTATTGATAACAGAATGAATATAAGTTAACGATAAGAGTGAGCAAATTGATAACCATACCTTTTTAATTTAGAGTCCGTGACGAGCAGCTTTGTATTGATTTCATCGGTGTTTAACTTAGCTCTGCTGAACGCTTATGAATTCAAGCTATAAACTTTTCTCCCAATTGCATTGCTTTACTAAGTTGAACCAAGGGCTGGTAAACTCTTTAGCGGTAATGGGCTCAGGTAGGGTTAAAGTAACATCAAGCTTTTTAGCTAGATAATGTGCTATTAGCTGTTTCATTTTATCGCTTTCTAATTGCTCGTAAGCTGCTTGCAGCTGATGTTTATCTTTTTGACTTATGAAATCGCCAGTTAAATTTTTGTAGCCTAATTCAAGCCAAAGTAGCTGTGCTTGTTTAGCTTCGTTGGGAAATGCATGGGTTAAAGTTGCCGTTGGAGTATAGAGACGTTCAAAGTTAAGCTGATGTTCTTGAATTAAAAAGACCATTAATAAATTAAGCCCGGTTGAGATTTGCCCCGCGCGTTTATCAATATTTTGGTTAAGGCTTAACGCACTTCTAAAGTAGCGCTCAGCCTCAGTAACATTGCCTTCATCAAGCGCTAAGTAGCCCAAGTTACTTTTTATAAGTGCTGTTATATTAGGAAGCTTTAATTGCGTGGTGAGATCAAGATTATTTAAGTATAAAGCACGCGCTTTAGCAAAGTTATTTTGCGAGCGAGCAACCAGCGCCATACTGTTGGTGAGTGTTAATCGTTGGCGATCGTTGTGCGCATATTTATAAGCACATTTGAATGAGATCTGGGCATCGCTTAAGTATTCAGCATGGCGTAGCCATATTCCCAAGGCACTCATTATGGTGGTCAATTTTTGTTTGAAGTAGTCAGCTTGATGATGCTGAAATATTGCGTCAATCGATTTATAAAGCCGATCGTAATGACTTGTGGGCACGGCTGATCGGGCATAAAGTAAGTGCCAGCGGATAAATAGCGCAACAGGAGCTGTATTTAGTTCTTTGAGATTTTCAAGAATGATTATTGATTGTGCGGGATTAACAACAAGATAATCTTCGGCTTCGTTAAGTTTAGCTTCAAACGATGTAAAATCATTAGCCATAGCCTGCGTTGAACCAAATAACACCAACCAACCTAAAACGAAAAGGCGCAACAACTTATCCTCGATAATCGAATTATGCGTTTATTCACTATAGATGCAGGTATCTAACAAAGCAACGCGATTAAAGGGTACAGGTTTGTGGGAAGGTATTTTAAAAGCACTAAAAAAGCCCTAAACCTATACAAGCTTAGAGCTTTTTCTGTATGTAATTAAATTTTAGCGAATACACTTAACTTTAATGTGTTGTTGGGTTTCGTTTTACTCAACCCAATCTACGTTTAATATTAACCTGCTTAGCGCTTACAGCTAAAAACTTACAACTGCTTTTTAATCATCAATTGAGCGAAGCAGAGCGTTAATGCCTACTTTTTCGCGTGTTTGTTGATCAACTTTTTTCACAATAATCGCAGCGTATAAACTATGCGTGCCATCTTTTGAAGGCAGAGCACCAGGAACCACAACAGCACCAGCAGGTACGCGACCATAATGAATTTCACCGGTTTCACGGTCATAAATACGGGTACTTTGGCTAATGTAAACACCCATTGAAATAACCGCACCTTCTTCAACAATAACGCCTTCAACAATTTCTGAACGTGCGCCAATAAAGCAGTTGTCTTCAATGATGGTAGGATTTGCTTGTAGCGGCTCTAAAACACCGCCTATGCCCACACCGCCTGATAAGTGTACATTCTTACCAATTTGAGCACATGAACCTACAGTGGCCCATGTATCAACCATAGTGCCTTCATCAACGTAAGCACCAATGTTTACATACGATGGCATTAGTACCACGTTTTTCCCTACAAAGCTGCCTTTACGGGCAACGGCGTTGGGTACTACGCGCATGCCGCCTTGTTGAAACTGTTCTGGTGTGTAGTCGCTAAATTTAAGCGGTACTTTGTCGTAAAATTGATTTACGCCATCATTCATTGGTTGGTTTTCACGAATTCTAAATGAAAGTAGTACGGCTTTTTTAAGCCATTGATGAACAACCCATTCGCCAGAAATCTTTTCTGCAACACGCGCTGCGCCACTATCTAATAGCTCAAGTGCATCAATAATTGCTTGTTTAACATCGCTTGATACGGTTGTTGGGCTAATGCTGTCGCGGTTATCCCACGCATTTTCAATCATGGTTTTTAAATCTGACATAGTGTCCTCTTATTCAATTTCGGCGTTGAGTTTTTTACGTAATGCCTGATGAATTTTTGCTTGCTCTTCATCAGTCAGCGCTTGATATTCGTTATTAGATACCACAAAGAAATCTTCTGCACGCTCGCCTACCGTGGTAATGCGTGCGGCATGTATGTGGAGTAAGTAAGCTTGAAAAACCTCAGCTATTTTAGTTAATAGTCCAGGTATATCAACCGCTTGAATTTCTATTAAGCTACGATCCTTACGAGGGTGAGGGCGCAGTACAATTTTAGGTTTAATATTAAAGTCTTTAAAGCGTTGTGAACGGCTTTTTTTAAAGCGTATTTTTTTACGCGGATCACTTAATGCTTGCTCTAATCCGCGTTTAATCGATTGCGCACGGCTACTGGCAATTGGGTCTCCGCTAACTTCTAAAATAACAAAGTTGAACAGTACGTAGCCATCTTTGGTGGTCAGTACTTGGGCGTGTTGAATTTGTGCTTTTTTAGAGCCAATAACACTGACTAATCGAGCAAATAGCGCACCTGAATAAGGACTATATGCAAATACTTGGGTGCCGCCATGCATTGCTTTATTTGAGACAATAACACTGGGTAGGCTTAAATCGGTGCATTTTAGTAAATGCTCTGTATGCCACGAAATCTGTTGTTCACTAAAAGCGGTAAAGTAATTGGCTTTAAAGCGGCTCCAAATTAAGTCAATTTGATCTTCATGGTAATGCAAATTAATCAAGCGCTGTTTAGCTTGATGCTTTTTATCTCGAATTTGGTCGCGTTGATCCATAGGATTTTCAAGGCCAAGGCGCAAAGCACGTTGTGTATGCAAGTAAAGCTCGCGTAGTAGTGTGTTTTTCCAGTCATTCCACAAGTTGTCATTAGTGGCGCGTATATCGGCGACGGTTAAACAATAGAGATAATCGAGCTGGCGCTCTGTTTTTACTCGCGATGCAAAATCTTTTATTACGTCTGGATCGTTTATATCTTTACGCTGCGCCGTTACCGACATGAGTAAGTGGTTACTAACAAGCCAAGAAATTAACTTACCATCTGATGATGCAAAACCATGTAATTTAGAAAAAGCAATGGCATCAACAGCGCCCAGTTCAGAGTGATCGCCCCCACGGCCCTTAGCAATATCGTGGAAAATACCGGCTAAATACAGTAGCTCTGGTTTATCCATACGCGTGACGATTTCGCTGCAAATTGGGAATTCGCTAATCCCGGTTTTATCAAAATACTGATAAATATTATTGATCAGCTTGTGGGTGTGTTCATCAACTGTGTAGGCATGAAACAAATCAAACTGCATTTGCCCAAAAATATTTCGCCACTGCGGTAAATAGGCGGCAATCATGCCGTGTTTGTGCATCAGCGTAAAAGCACGCCCCATGCCATTAGGATGCTTTATGATTCGTAAAAAAGCTTCTCGGCAGGCTGCGTAGTCTTGTAGGTCGCCTAATAAACGGCGACGAACTTGGCGAATAGTGCGAATTGTGCTTGGGTATATATGGGTAATTTCAGGGTGGTCAGCAATATGCTCAAACAACACAAAAAGTTGATCGCGTCTAAAGAATACAGACGGACTTTTTACCCGAATTTGATGGCCAACGCGCTCAAAGTTACGATCAAGCTCTTCAACGGTAGCTTGACTGCTGTCTGGCGAAATACTTTGCTCAAAGTACGAAAGCAACATTTGGTTAAGCTCACGTACTCGGCTCATGATTCTGAATAAACGCTTCATCATGCGCTCAACCGAGGCTTTACCATCGCTACCAAAACCTAAAATTTCTGCAGCTTGGGGTTGATGATCAAACAATAAGCGGTTTTCTGAACGTTCTGCGGCTAAATGCAATGCAAAGCGGATATTCCATAAATTTTCAAGACACTCTAACAGCTCTTGATATTCCTCATGGGTCAGATAGCCGTGACTAATTAGCTCTTGCAGAGTTTCGGCCCTAAAGTGCTTTTTAGCGACCCAAATAATAGTTTGCAGGTCGCGAAGACCCCCTGGGTTTTCTTTTATATTTGGTTCTAAATTGTAGGCAGTACCGTGGCACTTTCTGTGACGCAAGTTTTGTTCTTGTACTTTTGCGACAAAAAATTCACCTGAGCCCCATACTGGTGTTTCAATAATATGGTTTTTGAGTTTTTCAAACTCAATATGATTGCCAAAAATAAGACGGCTTTCTAATAAGCTGGTGGCAAAGGTAACATCTTCACGTTTTTGATCTATGGCTTGTTCAATAGTACGAACACTATGACCTATCTCGAGATTAAGATCCCATAACATAGTAACGAATTGGCCGATTTTTTCGCAAATATCATCATTAGGCTGTTTCGTAACAAGTAATAAAAAGTCTATGTCAGAGTAGGGATGTAGCTCGCCACGACCATAACCACCTACTGCAATTAAAGCCAAGTCTGGTTCGTGAGCTAAATCATAAACCTGAAAAAGTTTGATTA
The DNA here is from genome assembly GCF_005887265.1 of Pseudoalteromonas sp. S1608. Classification (GTDB taxonomy): domain Bacteria; phylum Pseudomonadota; class Gammaproteobacteria; order Enterobacterales; family Alteromonadaceae; genus Pseudoalteromonas; species Pseudoalteromonas undina. The sequence continues at coordinate 107,367 of NZ_PNDK01000012.1, read as the reverse complement.
GCAGCCGGTCAATAAATTCTGCACGGGCATTAATTAATTTACCAACAGGTTGTTTTGAGAATTCATTATGCAACCATTTATAGAAATAGGCGGAGCAATCACGGTAATCGCTTAATTGCTCAGCATCATTGAGCAACTTTTTTACTTTGTTAGGTAATGCCACTTAGGCTGGCTCCTATATGGACTGCATTGTAAGTTGAAATTTATTTTTATAATATATTTGCTGTAAGGGCAATAACTTATGTTACCCCCTTACAGCAAACCGCTTAAGCGATATACGGCAAATCAGTTACTATCGCGATTAAGCGCGCACTTAAAATTAGTGCTCGATAATTCTATCGATTGTATCATCTGATCGTAGTGTTAAAATTTCAACACCATTTTCAGTTACAAGTAAGGTGTGTTCCCACTGAGCTGATAAACTACGGTCTTTTGTTACCACAGTCCAGTCGTCTTTGAGTAATTTACATTGGCGTTTGCCCGCATTTACCATAGGCTCAATAGTTAAACACATACCTGCTTTTAATGTTTCGCCAGTGCCTGCTTTACCGTAATGCATTACCTGTGGTTCTTCATGGAACTCGCTACCGATACCATGGCCGCAGTATTCACGTACGATAGAGTAGTTAAAGCTCTCTGCATATTTTTGAATAGCTGCACCAATATCACCAAGGCGAACACCTGGTTTTACCATTTTAATGGCAAGGTAAAGACTTTCTTGAGTGACTTCTGCCAAGCGTTTACCTTGGATATTAGGCGTGCCTACATGAAACATTTTTGATGTGTCACCATGGTAACCATCTTTGATAACAGTGATGTCAATATTAACACTATCACCATCTTTTAATGCTTTGTCATTCGGAATACCGTGACAAATTACATGATTTACTGAGGTACAAATTGATTTTGGAAAACCATGATAATTAAGAGGAGCAGGAACAGCATCTTGCACATTAACAATATAATCATGACAAATTGTATTTAGCTCATCGGTGGTGATACCTGGTACCACATGTGGTTCGATCATTTCTAGCACATCAGCAGCTAAACGGCCGGCTACACGCATTTTCTCGATTTCTTCAGGGGTCTTAATCACAGCGCTCATTGAGGCTCCAAAGTTGCGTTTTTAGATGATTATCGTCGCACAATTTTTGCACGAGACGTTGAGTATTTATTTTTAATATGGTATAAAGCGCGCCGTCTTTTTACAAATAAATTCTTAAATGATTTTTTGTATTTAAGGCAAACACAATTTTATTTTAACACACACACGTATCGTCACATACACTTGGGTGCATTTCAGTTTCATTTAACTGCGGTGTTGGTGCTATGGGATATGTGGAGGCCTAACCCTAAACAACTTAGAGGATTTACAAAATGGCAAACGTTTCAATGCGCGATATGCTTCAAGCTGGTGTTCACTTTGGTCACCAAGCACGTTACTGGAACCCTAAGATGAAGCCTTTCATCTTCGGCGCACGTAACCGTGTACATATCATCAACCTTGAGCAAACTGTACCAATGTTCAACACTGCACTTAAGTTTTTATCTGGTGCTGCTGCAAACAAAGGTAAAGTTCTTTTCGTTGGTACTAAGCGCGCAGCAAGCGAAGCAGTAAAAGAAGCTGCTTTACAAAGCGATCAATTCTTCGTTAACCACCGTTGGTTAGGCGGCATGTTGACTAACTGGAAAACAGTTCGTCAATCAATCAAGCGTCTTAAAGACCTTGAAGCTCAAAGCCAAGACGGTACTTTCGAGAAGTTAACTAAGAAAGAAGCGTTAATGCTTACTCGTGAAATGGAAAAGCTTGAAAAGAGCCTTGGTGGTATTAAAAACATGGGTGGCCTTCCAGACGCTATCTTTGTAATCGATGCTGACCACGAGCACATTGCTATCCGTGAAGCTAACAACCTAGGTATCCCAGTTGTTGCAATCGTTGATACTAACTCTAACCCAGACGGTGTTGATTACATCGTACCTGGTAACGATGATGCTATCCGTGCAATCAACCTTTACACTAGTGCTGTTGCAGCTGCGATCACTGAAGGCCGTGAGAGTAACATCGTTGCTCAAGCTGAAAAAGATGACTTCGTAGAAGCTGAGTAATTAGCTGTCATCAAGTCTTCATCTTTTAAAGGTGAAGACTTGCTATTCTTGTGGAGCGGGTAACCCGCTTATCTAAACCTGATTTCAGATTTGAGGATTTACTAATGGCTGTAACTACTGCCCTAGTTAAAGAATTACGCGAGCGTACTGGCGCTGGCATGATGGATTGTAAAAAAGCGTTAACTGAGACTGATGGTGACATCGAGTTAGCGATTGAAAACATGCGTAAGAGCGGTGCTGCAAAGGCTGCTAAAAAAGCAGGTAACATTGCTGCTGAAGGTACTATCATCATCAAGCAAAACGCGGGTGTTGCAGTACTTGTAGAAGTTAACTGTCAAACTGACTTCGTTGCTAAAGATGCAAGCTTCCTAGCATTTGCTAACAAAGTTGCAGATGCTGCTATCGCTGACACTACATCTATCGAAGACTTACAAGCCAAGTTCGAAGAAGATCGTGTTGAGCTAGTAACTAAAATTGGTGAAAACATCAATGTACGTCGTCTTCAGTACATCACTGGTGAACAACTAGTTGAGTACCGTCACGGCGAGCGTATTGGTGTTGTTGTTGCAGGTGTTGCTGATGAAGAAACACTTAAGCACGTTGCAATGCACGTTGCTGCTTCAAACCCAGACTACCTAACGCCAGATGACGTACCTGCTGATGTTGTTGAAAAAGAAAAGCAAGTACAAATCGACATCGCGATGAACGAAGGCAAGCCTGCTGAAATCGCTGAGAAGATGGTTGTTGGTCGTATGAAGAAATTTACTGGTGAGGTTTCTCTTACTGGTCAAGCTTTCATCATGGAACCGAAAAAATCTGTTGGCGAAATTCTTAAAGAGAAAAACGCAACAGTTACTGGCTTTGTACGTATGGAAGTTGGTGCAGGTATCGAGAAGAAAGAAGAAGATTTTGCTGCTGAAGTTGCTGCTCAAATTGCAGCTGCTAAAGGTCAGTAAGACATACTATTTGTGATGCAAAAGGAAAATACATGCAATTAAAGTACTATTTGCTTTTGCGTCACGCTTAGAAATTCTTTAAAATAACCGCGCTTTTATGTTTAACATAAGCGCGGTTATTTTTTATCCATAATTCAATAAAAGTTGGCCCCAAAACTATGACTATCAATCGCAAACCTATTTTTAGACGTGTTCTTCTCAAATTAAGTGGTGAAGCTTTAATGGGAGACGAAGGCTTCGGCATCGACCCTAAAGTTTTAGATCGTATGGCACAAGAAATTAAAGAGCTCGTAGAACTCGACGTAGAAGTGGGTTTAGTTATTGGTGGCGGTAACTTTTTACGCGGTGGCTCATTAGCCGAAGCGGGCATGAATCGCGTTGTTGGTGACCACATGGGGATGCTTGCAACCGTAATGAACGGCCTAGCTATGCGTGATGCGCTACACCGTGCGTTTGTAAATTGTCGCTTAATGTCAGCTATCCCATTAAATGGCGTATGTGATGCCTATAACTGGGCTGAAGCTATTAGCTTGTTGAAAACAGGTCGCGTTGTTATTTTTGCCGCTGGCACGGGTAACCCGTTCTTCACTACTGACTCTGCAGCGTGTTTACGCGGCATTGAGATTGAAGCTGATACGGTAATTAAAGCGACCAAAGTAGACGGTGTATTTAGTGATGATCCGGTGAAAAACCCTGATGCGACACTTTACCGTCACTTAAGCTACAATGAAATTATTGATAAAGAATTAAAAGTAATGGATTTAGCGGCATTTACTCTTGCTCGCGACCATAATATGCCATTGAGCGTATTTAATATGAATAAATCAGGCGCATTAAAACGCGTAATAATGGGTGAAGAAGAAGGAACCCTTATTTCTTCACAAGCCTCAGATGAAGTTAGTAACTAGATTAGGATTAAACCGTGATTAACGATATTCAAAAAGATGCGCAAGAGCGCATGCAAAAAAGTGTAGCAGCACTTGGTAGTCAATTATCTAAAATTCGTACTGGCCGTGCTCATCCTGCAATTTTAGACGGCATTATGGTGTCGTACTACGGCGCTCCAACACCGTTAAACCAAGTTGCAAATGTAACTATTGAAGATTCACGCACACTGGCTATTGGTGTATTTGATAAGTCTTTAGCTCAGGCGGTTGAAAAAGCTATTATGGCTTCTGACCTTGGTTTAAACCCAATGTCTGCAGGCACAGTTATTCGTGTACCTCTTCCTCCATTGACTGAAGAACGTCGTAAAGATTTAATTAAAATCGTACGTGGCGAAGTAGAAGGCGGACGTGTTGCTATTCGTAATATTCGTCGTGATGCAAATGGCGATATTAAAAATTTATTAAAAGATAAAGACATCTCTGAAGACGAAGCACGTCAAGGTGAAGATGCAATTCAAAAAATCACTGATAAGTTTATTAAAGAAATGGATACACAATTAACAGCGAAAGAAGCTGAGTTGATGGAAATCTAATAACTGTTCTAGACCTAGGCAAACAGCTTTAGCTAAATAATTAAGCCGCTTTTCACAAGTATTCGCACTTTACTTTAATTGTGTGATTTTAAAGAGTAACAGAATGTATTTTCTCTTTACTAGTGGCTCGATTATCAGTAAATACAAGGTTGTTAGCTGTATAATTATTTGCTTAAAGTAGATTTATTATCACGGGTACAGGTTAAATTTATTAGTTTTGAAACGCCGTCTGGGGTATACTAGGCGGCGTTTTTTTATGGAATACACAAAATTTATGGTTCTAGACGCTGATACAATTTCACAGCAATGTTTGCCTAAACATGTTGCCATCATCATGGATGGGAATGGGCGTTGGGCACAAGCCAGAAATAGGCCTCGTGTATATGGGCATAAAAAGGGCGTGGATGCAGTTCGTCAATCTGTGCAGTTTTGTACTAAATTAGGGATACAATCGTTGACCTTATTTGCTTTTAGTAGTGAAAACTGGCGCCGCCCTGAAGACGAAGTAAATACATTAATGGAGCTTTTTTTATTTGTACTAAGTAAAGAAGTTAAAAAGCTGCATAAAAATAACGTAAAACTAACCATCATTGGAGATTTATCTCGATTCTCTGAAAGCTTGCGTGCCAAAGTACATACTGCGCAAGAACTAACAGCGAATAACACCGGTCTGCACTTAAATGTAGCGGCAAATTACGGTGGTCGCTGGGATATGACTCATGCTGCTAAGCAGGTTGCTTTACAAGTAGCAAATGGGGAACTTGATCCCGCAGACATTACAGAAGAACATATTGCACAGCATATGAGTATGGCAGATCAGGCACAGCCAGATTTATTGATCCGTACTGGTGGCGATGTCAGAATTAGTAATTTTTTACTTTGGCAGGCAGCCTACGCTGAACTTTATTTTACCAATACACTTTGGCCTGACTTTAACGAAGCTGCTTTTGCAGAGGCCATCGCATGTTACGTTGCCAGAGAGCGACGTTTTGGTTGCACGGGCGAACAAATAAAACAATTACTCGCTCAAACCTAAAATAGATTAAGGGTCATCATTTTGTTAAAACAACGTATTTTAACCTCACTAGTGCTAGCACCATTAGCACTGGCTTTGGTTTTTTACACCCCACTAACGTTATTTAGTTATTTTGCGGGTGCTATTGTATTAATGGGCGCATGGGAATGGTCTGCTTTTATGGGGCTATGCGATAAACTAAAACGCGGTGCGTTTGTATTGTTAGTTGCAGTATTACTCGGTTTACTTAATTTACATTGGCCGATAGAAACTCTATGGCAGAACGGCAAGCTTGTAGGTGATGCCAATTACTTATTTACCTTATCGTTTTCATGGTGGTTAGTTGCAAGTTATTTAGTGTGGCGTTACCCCGCTATGGCTAAAGGCTGGAATGAAGGGCTCGTGATGCGCGGTATTGCAGGTTTACTGACATTGGTACCACTGTGGCTTGCGCTTAACACCCTTCGAAGTGCGCAATATACAGAATCAACACACTATGGTTCTATGCTGATTTTAGTGGTTCTAGGTATTGTATGGAGTGCCGATATTGGCGCTTACTTTACCGGTAAAAGTTTCGGTAAACATAAGTTAATGCCTAAAGTTAGTCCAAATAAAACCATAGAAGGCCTCGCCGGTGGCGTGGTTGCTGCGGTGTTATTTGTATTGGCTTTTTGTTATTACACTAACGTTGATACTTCTGTGTGGCCAATTTATGCAGTAATGACAGCATTTATTGCTTTGTTCTCTGCGGTAGGTGATTTACTCGAGAGTATGTTTAAACGTGAAGCGGGTCTTAAAGATAGCGGCAGTTGCCTACCTGGGCACGGCGGTATTTTAGACCGTATTGATAGCTTAACTGCAGCAGCGCCGATGTTTGTTATTTGCTTTGCCTGGACACTGAGTTTATGAGTGTAGTGCAACAACTGGTTATTTTGGGTGCAACGGGGTCTATAGGTCTTAGCACGTTAGATGTTGTTGCAAGAAATCAACAGCAGTTCAAGGTGTTCGCATTGGCCGCAGGGCAAAATGCAAAGAAAATGGCTGAGTTGTGTCTTGCTCATCAACCTCGGTATGCTGTTATGGCTTCAGAGCAAGCCGCTAAGCAGCTTAGTGAACTTTTAAAAGGTATGTGTAAAACACAAGTAATGCATGGCGAGAAAGCCATGAGTGAGCTTTGTGCGCATGTTGATGTTGATACTGTGATGTCAGCTATAGTTGGTGCAGCTGGCTTACTGCCTACCTTGAGCGCAGTTGAAGCAGGAAAAAAAGTACTGCTGGCAAACAAAGAGTCATTGGTGATGTCGGGTCAGTTGTTTATTGATAAAGTGAAACAACATCAAGCAACTTTATTACCCATCGACAGCGAACATAATGCTATTTTTCAGTGTTTACCTAGTACGTTACAAAACACCCAAGGACAAGCACGGCTTGAGCAGCATGGCGTTAGCAAAATTTTATTAACTGGCTCTGGTGGCCCATTTTTAAACCGTGATATTAATACGCTTGATAGCGTTAGTGTCAGTGAAGCGGTTGCGCACCCTAATTGGTCTATGGGACAAAAAATATCAGTAGACTCAGCCACGATGATGAACAAGGGCTTAGAGTTTATTGAGGCTAAATGGTTATTTAACTGTGATGCCAGCGATATTGATGTGGTGATTCACCCACAAAGTATTATCCACTCTATGGTGCAATACCAAGATGGTTCTATTTTAGCGCAAATGGGAAACCCCGATATGCGCACCCCTATAGCACATGCGCTTGCCTTTCCACAGCGAATTGATGCGGGTGTTAAACCGTTAAATTTTTCTGATATTTGTGATTTTTCGTTCACCAAACCTGACTTTTCTCGTTATCCTAATTTAAAATTAGCAATTGCTGCGTGTGATGCGGGACAGGGTGCAACTACTACGGTGAATGCGGCTAATGAAATGGCTGTAAATGCATTTTTGCAGGGAAAAATTAGTTTTACCGATATTTATAAAGTGAATGCGAAAACGTTAGAGGCTGCAAAGTTCACCAATGTGCAAACGCTTGATGAAATTTTAGAGTGTGATCGTTTAGCACGTTTGAGCGCAGCGCAGTTTATAACCAAAGTGGTGCATTAAAATGTTCGATTTTTTTTGGAATTTAGGCTCATTTATACTCGCACTCGGAATTTTAGTGACCGTTCACGAATACGGTCATTTTTGGGTGGCTCGTAAGGCGGGCGTTAAGGTACTGCGCTTTTCAATTGGTTTTGGTAAACCTTTATTAAAATGGCACGATAAATACAATACTGAATACGTGATCGCGGCAATCCCACTCGGTGGTTACGTAAAAATGTTAGACGAGCGTGTTGATGAAGTACCCGCAAATCAACGTCATTTATCGTTTAATGCTAAATCTGTTCAAGCGCGAATAGCTATTGTGGCTGCTGGGCCTATGGCGAACTTTTTATTTGCTATTTTTGCTTTAGCGGCCATGTATATGGTGGGTGTGCAAACCATAAAACCGGTTGTAGGTAATGTTGTTGAAGGCAGTAGAGCAGAACAAGCAGGCATTATGCCTACTCAGCAAATAATTAAAATTGGTGATGACGATATTACTAATTGGCAAGATGCGACTTTTTCTTTGATGTCGCACTTGGGTGATAAAAGTGTTGCCGTTACTTTACGTAATGAAAATTATCAACAAACAACGCAAATTCTCAACCTCGATGGTTGGAAGCTTGATCAGCAAGATGTACCGCCATTAAGCTCGTTGGGGATTGTGCCGTTTCGCCCTCAAGCAACACTCACTATTGCGGCGATTACTAAAGACTCTGCTGCTGAACAGGCAAATTTACAGGTTAACGACATTATTCTGGCTGTAAACGGCGAAACAATGAGCAGTTGGCAGCAATTAGTTAATCTTATTACTCAATCGGCTAACAAATCCTTACAATTTAGTGTAAAAAGACAAGATAGTATAAAAACAATAATAGTGACCCCAAACAGCCGAGTTGTCAGTAATGGTGTTGAACAAGGCTTTTTAGGTGTTGCTCCGGTTGCAGAGCAGTGGCCTGATGATTTTGTTGAGACTAGACATTATGGGCCACTAGATAGTATTGTGCTGGGCACAAAAGAAACATGGCGTTTAATTACGCTCAGTTTTGACATGATAGGTAACTTAATTACTGGTCAAGTATCAGTAAAAAATTTAAGTGGGCCCGTCGGCATAGCAGTCGGTGCCGGCACAAGTGTTAGTTACGGATTAGTCGCATTTTTAAGCTTTTTAGCTTTGATCAGCGTTAATTTGGGGGTATTTAATTTACTTCCTCTGCCAGTGCTTGATGGTGGGCACTTAATGTATTACATAATTGAACTTTTTCGTAAAAAACCGGTCTCTGAAAAGACACAAGAGTTTGGTTTTAAAGTGGGAGCCTTGCTACTCATTTTTCTAACATGTTTCGCTTTGTTCAATGATGTATCGCGCTTGTAGTTGTTTAAGCGTGGTAACGACAAATTAGAACACGATTGTAAAGCTCGTAACTATTTAGTTTTCGATGCTAAGCGGTAATACAGTTGTAAAGGATAAAGATAATAAAATGGCTATAAAAAAACATTTGGTAGTTTCAAGTTTATTGGGTGCAAGTTTTGCAGCCCTAGGCCAAAACTCCTTTATTGTTGAAGATTTAAAAGTTGAAGGATTGCAACGTGTCGCACTTGGTGCTGCATTAACGCATATTCCTATCAACGTGGGCGACAATGTTGATGAATATACAATTTCAAAAACAATTAAGTCACTTTATCGCTCAGGTCACTTTGACAATATAAAAGCGTTGCGTGATGGCAATAACGTTATTTTTAAAGTAACTGAACGCCCAACAATTAGCTTTATTGAATTTGAAGGCAATAAAGACATTAAAGATGAGCAGTTAAACCAGTCGCTTGATCAACAAGATATTCGTCAAGGCGAGCCGCTGGATAAAACGGTTATCGATAATATTGAAAAAGGCTTAGTTGAGTTTTTCCACAGCATTGGTAAATACAATGCAAAAGTGGACATAAGTATCACTAAGCTGCCACGTAACCGGGTTAAATTGAGACTCGAGTTTGATGAGGGCGATGCAGCCTCTATTCGTCAAATCAACTTAGTTGGTAATGAACTTTTTTCAAACGAAGAGCTACTTCAGCTTGCAGAGTCGCAACAAGATTTACCTTGGTGGCAGTTTATGGGTAGCGATCGCTATCAAAAACAAACCATCGAAGGCGATTTAGAAAAAATTCGTAGCTTTTATTTAGACCGTGGTTATTTGCGTTTTAATATTGATTCAACTCAAGTATCAGTTAGTCCTGAACGTGAATCGGTTTATGTAACGGCAAATATCACCGAAGGTGTAAAATACAAAGTGAAAGGCTTTGATTTTATCGGTGATTTACTCGGCCGAGAAGAACTAATAAAAAGTGTTATCCCACTTCGTACCGGAGAGTTGTATAACGGCTCGGTGGTGACTTCTTCAGAAGAGTTTATAAAAAGTTACTTAGCTCGTTTTGGATATGCTAACGCTGAAGTACGCACCATTCCAGAAATTGATGACGAAAACCAAGAAGTACAACTAACTTTGTCGGTTGACCCTGGAAAACGTGTTTATGTTCGTCGAATTATTGTAGGTGGTAACCAAAATACAGCTGATGAAGTACTACGTCGTGAAATGACACAGCTTGAAGGTGCATGGCTATCTAACCAAAATCTTGAGCGTTCTAAATTACAAATTCAACGTTTACCTTATATGGAAACTGTTGACTTTAATGTGGTGCCTGTTCCAGGTGTGGATGACCAAGTAGATGTTGATTTTACTGTTAAAGAGCAATCTGCGGGTAGCTTTAATGCCGGCCTTGCTTATGGTTCGTACTTAGGTCTGCAATTTAATATTGGTGTAACTGAATCTAACTTTTTAGGCACAGGTAACCAAATTGGCTTTAACATTAATACCTCACGTGGCTCTGAGCGTGTCAGTGTGTCGTACACAGACCCTTACTTTACGCCAGATGGCGTATCGCAAGGCAGCAGCATTTTTTACAGTAACTACGATGCTAGCCAGTTTAGCTTAATTGACTATAAGTCAAAAAGTTATGGCCTTGGGACTAACATTGGTTTTCCAATTGATGCTATAAATCGTATTAACTTTGGGGCACGTTGGATAGAAGAAGAACTATCAGATATCGCTGAATATGAGCAAACACGTGTATTACGTGAAACTTTCCTCGATCCAGAGAACCCTGATGCGGGCTTTGAGTTTACCAAGTATGAGTTAAGTGTAGGTTGGTCGCGTGTAACGGTGAACCGTGGTTTGTTCCCAACAGCTGGCTCAAGACAAACATTGAACTTAACAGCTACAACGCCGAATTCAGATTTAAAATACTTTAAATTAAATTACGATTCACGTTTTTACTGGCCGATTTCAAACGACCATCGTTGGGTGTTCTCAACGCGTGCGGCATTAGGTTACGGTAATGGTTATGGCTCTACTAATGGGTATGAGCAGACGCTCCCATTCCAAGAGTATTTCCGTATTACAGAAATGGAACTACGTGGCTTTGATAGAAATACTATCTTACCGCGTGCAGTATCACGAGTACCACAATCTATACCAGGCACGCCATCAGGTGATGGTACAACCACAGGTAATATAGGTGGTGCTTCAGAGTTTGACGTGCTTGTCCCTAAAGGCCGTATAGGTGGTAACGCGAAAGCCGTTGCAGGTATGGAACTTATTGTTCCTACACCGTTCTTAGATGAAGAAAATACCAGTTCGGTACGTACCAGTTTCTTTGTTGATGCTGCCAACGTTTGGGATACCGAGTTTAACGTTGATCGTTATCAAAACTTAGGTATTGATGAGCGTGCAAAATTAGATGATTATTCAGACCCAATGCGCTTTAGGGTTGCAACCGGTTTATCATTACAATGGATCTCACCTATGGGTCCTATGCTGATCAGCTTTGCGTATCCGTTGCAAAAAGAAGAAGATGACGATACCAAGACCATCAGTTTTAATATTAGTAACACTTTCTAAAGGAGTTTTTTGTGAAAAAATTATTTAAATCAACAGCAGTTGCCGTTTTAGCTACACTTATGATGGGTACATCAGTTAATGCTTTTGCTCATAAAGTGGGTATTGTAGATATGCAAGAAATCTACAAGCAGCTTCCACAAATGGCTAAAATCGAACAGTCTTTACAAACTGAATTTGCTGAGCGTCGTCAAGAGCTTGAAAAGTTACAGGGCGATATTCGCTTTGAAGCTGAAAAGTTTAAGCGTGAAAGCACCACAATGAGTCAAGATCAAAAAGACGCATTACGTGATAAAATCCAGGGTATGCAAAAAAACCTTGCTGAAAAGGGCCGTCCGTTAGAGCAAGAAATTAAAGCACGTCAAAATCAGGAGTTGGCTAAAGTTCAGACTTTAATCATTGAAACTATCCAAGAGATTGCTAAAAAAGGTGATTTTGACGAAGTTAAAGTAAAAGACACAACTATTTACTTTAATCCTAAAGAAGTAACTGATCTTTCTGAAAAAGTAGTAACAGCTGTAAGTAAGAAATAATTAATCTATGCAAAATTATACGCTTTCGCAAATTGCGGAACTTCTAGGCGCCGAGCTTCAAGGTGATGGCGCTTTAGAAATTAAAAAAATAGCGACACTTGCAAATGCCCATACTGGGCATATTGCATTTTTAGCGAACAAGAAATATCGATCTCAGCTTGAGACAACAAAGGCCAGTGCGGTGATACTCAGCCCTGACGATGCGCCTTACTTTTCAGGCAATAAAATCATCGTTGCCAATCCTTATGTTTGTTATGCCAAACTCGCTCAGTTTATGGATACTACACCTCGTAGTGCAAATAGTGGTGTACACCCGAGTGCGGTAATACATGCCAGTGCACAAGTGAGCAAAAGTGCAGCCATTGGTGCTAATGTTGTAATTGAAGCTGATGCTGTAATTGGTGATAACGCACAAATTGGTCCGAACAGTTTTATTGGTGAACGTGCTAAAATAGGCTCAGGCACCAAACTTTGGCCAAGTGTGAGCATTTATCATGATGTTGAGATTGGCGCAGATTGTTTATTGCAAGCTAACACTGTCATTGGTAGTGATGGCTTTGGCTATGCAAATGAACGTGGTCAGTGGCTTAAAATTCCACAATTAGGCTCTGTGATCATTGGCGATAAAGTAGAAATTGGCGCAAGTACCACGATAGATCGTGGTGCGCTTGATGATACTATTATCCACAGTAACGTTATTATTGATAACCAGTGTCAAATAGCACACAACGTTGAAGTTAACTCAGGCACCGCTATTGCCGGTTGTACTGTACTTGCAGGCAGTGTCACCATAGGTAAAAATTGCCAGATTGGCGGTATGAGCGCAATTAACGGTCACATGTCTGTGTGTGATGGTGTTATAATTACCGGCATGAGTATGGTGACCAAATCAATCACCGAACCAGGTATTTACTCATCTGGTATGCCTCATACGACTAACAAAGAATGGCGAAAATCAATTGCTCATTTGCGCAACCTTTCAGACATGAAATCACGTCTAAAAGCGCTTGAAGCATTGAACAAGTCATGAACGTTGAACACTAAAAAGGATGCTATTTTGGCAAACGAATTAAATAGCCTTGATATTCAAGAAATTTTAAGTTTATTACCGCACCGTTACCCGATGCTACTAATTGATCGTGTAATCGATTTCACCCCAGGTGAATCATTGCATGCAATTAAAAATGTATCGATTAATGAACCTATTTTCACTGGCCACTTCCCAAATCAGCCGATTTTTCCTGGTGTGCTAATATTAGAGTCAATGGCGCAAGCAACGGGTCTATTAGGGTTTAAAACGGTTGAAAATCGTAGCGAAAACGAACTTTACCTATTTGCAGCTGTAGACAACGCGCGTTTTAAGCAGCCAGTTGTGCCAGGTGATACCATGCATCTTCATGTTAAGTTTTTAAAAGAGCGTCGTAACATATGGAAATTTGCGGCTGAAGCTAAAGTTGACGGCAAAACAGTGTGTAGCGCCGAAATCATGTGTGCTAGAAGAGAGTTTTAATTGTGATCCATGCTACGGCAATAATCGAACCGGGTGCAAAACTTGGTAACAATGTGTCAGTTGGACCATATAGTTACATCGGTAATGATGTTGTTATTGGTGATGACTGCATTATTGAGTCTCACGTTGTTGTTAAAGGGCCTGCTACTATTGGCTCTGGTAACCATATTTTTCAGTTTGCCTCTGTGGGCGAAGCCTGCCAAGACAAAAAATATAACAACGAACCAACCAGTTTAATTATTGGCGACAATAATGTGATTCGTGAATGTGCGACTATCCACCGCGGTACAATTCAAGATGAAGGTGTTACCAAAATAGGCAGCAATAACTTATTTATGGCTTACACCCACGTTGCACACGATGCGGTAATTGGCGATAACGTTATTTTTGCAAATAATGCCAGTGTAGCGGGTCACGTTCATGTTGGTGATTGGGTGATTTTAGCGGGTAACTCAGGTGTTCATCAATTTTGTAAAATTGGTGCGCATGCATTTGTTGGTATGTATTCGGGGGTAAACAAAGACGTACCTCCATTTGTTACCACCATTGGTATGCCAGCAGGCCCTGCAGCAATCAATACTGAAGGCATGAAACGCCGTGGTTTTGAAAGTGATGAAATCATGGCAGTACGCCGCGCTTATAAAGCGTTTTACCGCAAGAGCTTAGGTGTTGATGAAGCGATTGAATTACTTGCTGAAGATGCTGCAAAGTTTCCAGCAGTGCAATTGATGATTGATTTCGTTAAAAGCTCAGAACGCGGTATTGTGCGTTAAAAAATAGTATTTTTAACAAATTTAAAAACCACCTTTGAGTAATCAAGGTGGTTTTTTATTAGCTGATTAATAATTCAGTCTCTACTCAGTATCGTCCTATTACACTCCCTCTACATTTTTCAATAAAGTATAAATAATGAAACTGATAAAATTCGTATTTATCTCAGTATTATTAGTGATTTTGACCGCCTGTAGTACTGCGCCAAGTAATATAAATAATCAACAACGTGATGTTGCAGAGCAAGGTAAAGCATCATTTTATGCTGATAAATACCACGGTCGACTTACTGCCAGTGGCGAGCGATTTAGCCAACAAGCAGCAACAGCTGCTCACTTAAAACTCCCGTTTGGTACACGAGTAAACGTTACTAATATTGCTAATAATAAGTCAGTGGTGGTCAGAATTAATGACAGGGGTCCTTATATTCGGGGGCGAATTATAGATTTATCTAAGGCGATGTTTAAAAAAATAGCCGACCCTAAAGTCGGCGTTATTGATGTATCGGTCACCGTTATTGATAATAAGTAATACTGCTAAGGACTAAAAGCGGGTCGTTAACGCCACATAGTCAGGGTGTTCATTGAGCAATTGTTGATGTGAACCTTGAGCGATGATTTGTCCGCTATCTAACCAGATGACACTATCCATTTGCGATAACAACGCTGGATCATGAGTAATTGTTAATACACTGGCGTGCTCTTTCAGTTGTAAAACACTGTTCATAACAGCTTGTTTAGAGATATTATCGAGCCCTTCAGTCGGTTCATCGAGTACTAAAATGGCGGGTTTTTGCAGCAGGGCCTGTGCCAAGGCTATACGTCTTGATTGACCTTGAGACACATTTCGCCCGCCGGTACCTAAACGGGTTTTCAGCCCTTGTTTGAGCTCAGAGAACCAACCACCAAGTTCTGCCTGTGTTAATGCTGCTATCATTTGTTGCGAGGTTGCATCGGGAGCTGCATAAGCAAGGTTTTCGCTTAATGTGCCATCAAAAATATGATGCTGCTGAGCTAAAATATTTAATGTCTTTGCTCGACTCTCATTATTTAAATCATGCAGGCTTATGATTTCTTTGTCGCTTTGTAAGTTTATTGTTCCTTGCTGCAGTGGCCATAAACTACTGAGCAAATTCACTAAGGTAGTTTTACCACTGCCGCTTCTACCAACAATAGCCACTTTTTGCTTCGCGGGGAGCTCAAAACTCACATTATTTAATGCCTGCTTTTGGCCATAGTGATAGCTGACATTATTTAACGACAAAGCCCAGTGCTTATTTAATAGCTCAATATCTGTGGTTGATACATTGTTTGTGCTAAGCGTTTTGTCTTCAAGAATAAAGAGTCGCTCAGCTGCTTTTAGTACATTAGGAAGCTCAATAAAGGCGTTAGGCAGTAACAATACGCTTTCAAAACTGGCAAGCACAAACAGGCTCAACATCGCCAGCTCTACATTGACCATAGCACCGCTAAACACTAGCGGCACAATAGTAACAATGCTGGAAAGCATAGCTAATTGCACTATGAGTAAGCTTAAGCCATCAGCGTTTCCAAGAGCCTTATGACGAATAAATAATTGCTGATTATACTGCTCACTTAACTTATCACACTTAGTGAGTTGTTGGTTTCGAGCTTGATAAATATTTAGTTCCCTAAGGCCCGTAAGAGTGTCTGATAGCTCTGCTCTAAGTTGTGCACTAAGTAAGGTTTCTTGGTGACTATTTTTATCTAATTGCTTACTTAATATTGCCGGTATAATCACCCCAATAATAATAATCCCAACAAAACAAATAAGGGCGACATTTACATTGTAGGCTGACATAAACAGCATAATAATAGGCACAGTCAGTAAAGCTACTAACATCGGCAGCAACACATTTAAATAAAACTTATCTAATGCGTCTACATCGTTTTGCAAGCGATTAACTAAATCGGCACTACGGCTCATAGCTAAATCAAGGTTATTAAGCTTGCTGAGAGTGGTGAACATGTTTACTCGTATTTCACTTAACAATAAAAATGTGGCGTTGTGAGTAACTAAGCGTTCAGCGTAACGTGAGGCGGTGCGCACAATCGCTAAAAAGCGAATGGTGCCAGCTGGGGTAAAGTAGTTCATATGGACGCCGGCAATTCCTGCGGCTGCCATAGAAGCTAAAAACCAGCCTGAAATAGCGAGTAAGCCTACATTAGCTAGCACCGTGAGTGACGCTAGAAACGTCCCTAAAAGCATCGCTTTATAATGAGGGCGGCACAATTTGAGTAAACGAATAAAATTAGCCATTAGTTACCCCTTGTTCTGCTGTTTGCAGTAGCTTTGCAAATTCGCCAGATTGCTGGCTGAGCGATTTAAAATCGCCTTGTTGAGCGATGCAGCCGTTTTCCATCACGATAAGTTGCTTAGCATTTTTTACTGTATTTAAGCGATGTGCAATGGTGATCACCAAGTGGTTTTTTGCATACTCAGCAATAGCGTTTTGAATGAGTTGCTCGGTTTGGCTATCTAAATGAGCGGTTGGCTCATCGAGCATTAAAATAGGGGCGTGTTTTAAAAATGCACGAGCTAATGCTATACGCTGTTTTTGCCCGCCAGATAGCCCTTCACCTTGCTCACCTATTAAGGTGTTAAAGCCATCGGGTAGCTCGTTAATAAACTCCAGCGCACCTGCTTGCTCTGCAGCATTTATAAGTGCTTCATATGAAGCGTCTGGGTTACCTAATTTTATGTTGGCGGCTAGGGTGTCGTAAAATAAGGTTGGCTTTTGTGGGATCCATGCAATGTTTTGTTGTAATTGGCTTATATCCGATGTCGTCAATGGTTGTTGGTCAATGGATATGTGTTGTATTACTTCTGGGTGAAAACCAAGCATGCAATCAAGTAGGGTGCTCTTACCTGAGCCGCTAGCTCCGACAATGGCTACTAGTCCTGTGCTTGGCAGGGTTAAATTAATATTATTTATTCCCTCATTGCTATTAGGGTAACTAAAGTTGAGATCATGGATGCTTATAGTTCTGCTAGCATCAACATTGATCTTTGCTTTGTTGTTATTATCATTTGATGGCAGTGGTGCGTTTAAAATGATCAGCATATCTGCGGCGGCACTAATTCCCTGTAGGCGCGCATGATAATGGCTGCCTAATTGGCGAAGGGGTAAATAAAATTCAGGTGCTAGTAACAGCACTACAAAGCCAGTAGCAAAATCTAGGGTGCCAAAAAATAATCTAAAGCCAATAATTACCGCTACCAGTGCCACACTAATTGTGGCTAAAAACTCCAGAGCAAAAGAGGATAAAAAAGCAATTTTTAATACGTTTAGCGTTGCGTGTCTAAAGTCATCGGAAATACGCGCGATTTGTTTAAGCTCTTTGCGCGTGGCATTAAATAATTTTAGTTGAGTAAGCCCTTGTACGCGATCAAAAAAATAGTTACCTAATACTGCCAGTTGTTGCCAACGTTTTTGATTAAGTGCCTCGGCTTTGTGGCCAACTAAAATCATAAAAAATGGAATAAGTGGTGCAGTTAATAAAAATATCAGTCCTGCTTTATAATCGGTCGGAAATATAACCACTAATATTGCAATAGGAATAAGGGCACTGTAGGCGACCCCAGGTAAGTACTTTGCATAGTAGTCATGGAGTGCCTCAACACCATTATGCAGCGTGTTAAGTGTTGCACCTTGGCCATGTTGCTCTATATAACTTGGGCCGAGTTGTGTGAGTTTATCGAGTAAGGTTTGGCGAATAGCCGATTTAATTTTAAGCGTAGCAAATGCGCTTAATCGCTCGCTGAGTGCTAAGAAAATGGCGCGCAGTAAAATAATACCCGCTAAAGGCCATAAATAGTGGGTTACTTGGGCTAAACTATGCCCTTCAAACATCACCTCATGAATGGTTTGCGCGAGTAAGTAAGCACCTGCAATCATTAAAATTGCATTAACTGTTCCAAGTGCAATGCTTAGCTTTAACCACATTGCCGCCGGTTTACTCTGCTGCTTTAAAAAAGCGCGCAGGGGTTGTTGCTGCGCGCGATTTGGTCGGGGATTAGTCGTCATTGTGATTTGTATTATGCTCGTTTAATAAATCATGGGTGGCTTGTTCATCATCAGCAATACTGTTTTTATTTTGATGAAATTCATACCACATCACGTTTATAACGCCTAAGGTACAAGCAAGCAGTACACCTAAAATCCACGCGAAATACCACATAATTTAGTCTCCTTAATAACTGCCGTGAGGGTTATTTTCAATTTCATCAACGGTCACTCTGCGCCACATTTTCACATAACACCAGGTGGTGTAGGCTAAAATGAGTGGCACAAATATAACCACAGCAATAAACATAACATTGAGTGTTCTGTGGCTCGATACCGCATCCCAAATTGTTAAGCTAATATCAGGGTTATTGCTTGAAGGCATAATAAACGGAAATAATGAAACGCCCGCAGTCATAATCACCCCAATTAACATCACACTGGTTGCTAATAATCCCAAAGCGGGCTTATTCAATTTAGAAAACAGCAGTGCACACAGTGCCATCGCAAATGCCAAAATAGGGAAGGTCATTGTCCATGGACGTTCACTGTAGTTATTAAGCCATGCGCCTTGAGCCGTGGTAACTACTTTAGCCAGTGGATCTGCATGGCCTTGGGTGTCGCCCATAGAGGCAATTTGATAACCTGTTAGGTTGGCAACCCACACACCGGCCGCTGCAAATAATACTATAAAGGCAAGTAATGAGTAGCGACCATATTGTCCTGAGCGCTCAGCAACTTGATCAGCGGTTCGCAGTTGTAGCCACATTCCCGCGTGTGCAATTAACATGGTAATACTAACTAAGCCGGCAATGAGCGCAAACGGATTAAGTAAGGCAAAAAACGACCCTTGATAACTAACTCTCAATAAATTATCGATATGAAACGGTACACCCAAAAACAAGTTACCAAACGCTACACCAAATACCAGCGCAGGTATGGCACTACCGGCAAACAAGCCCCAGTCCCAGTTATTACGCCAGCGTTTAGAGTCAACCTTAGAGCGATAATCAAAGCCTAAAGGTCTAAAAAATAATGCAAATAACACCAGCATCATGGCAAAGTAAAAACCAGAAAATGCTGCCGCATACACCATAGGCCATGCTGCAAATAAAGCGCCACCTGCGGTTATAAACCATACTTGGTTACCATCCCAATGGGCGCCAATAGTGTTAATAACGGTACGGCGTTCAGAATCTGTTTTGCCGACTAAGCGTAGCAACATGGCAACGCCCATATCCATACCATCGGTAATGGCAAAACCAATTAACAGCACACCTATAATTAACCACCAGAGCATTTTTAATGTTTCATAATCAAAAATCATGATAGTTCTCCTTTAGCAGCCGTGCTGTGATCAGGTAATTCAAAATGGTACTTACCGGTATGAAGGGAGCTTGGTCCTTGCTTAATAAATTTAATCATTAACCATGCTTCAACAATCGCCAATCCAGTATAGAAAACAATAAAACCAGTTAAGCTAATTAAAATATCATTAACCGTCAGTGATGACGTTGCTAAAAAGGTCGGTAACACTTCAGAAATCGCCCATGGCTGGCGGCCATATTCAGCCACAATCCAACCAAATTCAATGGCAATCCAAGGCAGAGGAATGCTCAATACCGCCGCCCACAACAACCAACGTTTTTGTTCAATAATACGATGGGCGTTGTAATAAAAAGAAAGGATGAATACGCCAAGCATAATTACACCACAGCCAACCATGATCCTAAATGACCAAAACATAGGGCCCACTTTAGGGAAGGAGTCTTTAACGGCTTGTTGTATTTGTGCCTCACTGGCATCTACCACGTTAGGGGTATAACGTTTCAGTAATAGGCCATAGCCTAAATCATCTTTCACGTTATCAAACTTTTCGATATTTGCAGGGGTATCGTCACCTGCGCGAAGTTTTTCTAGGTATTCATAAGCAATCATGCCATTGCGAATACGCTTCTCGTGTTTTTTCTCAAGATCTGAAATACCAATCACTTGTTCATCAAGTGAGCGCGTTGCAATAATACCTAATGCGTAAGGAATTTTAACCGCAGCATGAGTTACTTGCTCTTCAGAGTCAGGAATACCTAGCATGGTAAAAGCTGCGGGAGCTTCTTCGGTATGCCATTCAGCTTCAATGGTCGCGAGTTTTACTTTTTGTACTTCACCGACTTCGTAGCCAGATTCATCACCGAGTAAAATAACACATAAAATAGAGGCTAAACCAAAGCCTGATGCCACCGAGAACGAACGTTTAGCAAATGCCAAATCACGTCCTTTTAATATGTACCAGCTACTAATCCCAAGCACAAACATAGACGCCGCAACATAACCTGCAGACACTGTATGAATAAACTTAACTTGCGCTACAGGGTTAAATACTAGCTCTGCAAAACTAGTCATTTCCATACGCATGGTTTGATAGTTAAACTCTGCCCCGACTGGGTTTTGCATCCACGCATTAGCAACTAAAATCCATAGCGCAGACATATTTGTACCCAGCGCCATTAAAAATGTTACCCCTAAATGCTGGCGTTTAGAAAGCCTGTCCCAACCTAAAAAGAACATCCCTACAAAGGTTGATTCTAAAAAGAAGGCCATTAAGCCTTCAATAGCCAGTGGTGCACCAAATACATCACCCACATAATGAGAGTAATACGACCAGTTAGTACCAAACTCAAATTCCATGGTGAGGCCGGTAGCCACACCAATAGCAAAGTTAATACCGAATAACTTGCCCCAAAACTTAGTCATATCACGATAAATCTCGCGACCGGTCATAACATAAACCGATTCCATAATAACTAAAATCCAGGTCATACCGATTGTTAACGGCACAAATAAAAAATGAAATAGAGCGGTGACAGCAAACTGTAATCGCGATAGATCCACAAAGGTTTCATCTATCATTTTTGGCTCCTTTGGTTGTGATGCAGTGACAGCACAAAGCAATTGTTAATGTTTTTAATAAACTTTCAGTAATTTCTGAAAGTTTGCATCATTATTGGCGTTTGTACAATTTTTGTCAACATGTATATTAGAAAACTTTAATATACTATGACATTACATCAGTCTATAAAATACGCAATCATCAATTAAGAGTAAGCTAGAAAAAAGTGGTGCGTTTTAAGCGTTTAACCTAGCCTTAAAACACGGTAAACTAATCGGTATGAACGCCGGGTTTACTTGTGAAAAAATAGCAAATGAAAAAAGATAAAAAACAACTACGAATTGGTATTGTGGCAGGTGAACTGTCGGGCGATATTTTAGGTGAAGGGCTCATAAAAGCGCTTAAAGCGCATTTTCCTGATGCAATTTTTGAAGGTATTGCAGGTCCTAAAATGCAAGCTCAAGGCTGCAAAACGCTGTTTGATATGGATGAACTGTCGGTTATGGGGTTGGTTGAAGTCCTTGGCCGTTTACCGCGTTTACTAAAAATTCGCAAACAACTTGTGCAGCATTTTATTGATAATCCTCCTGATGTGTTTATAGGCATTGACGCGCCCGATTTTAATTTACGTGTAGAAAAACCGTTAAAAGATGCGGGTATTAAAACTGTGCAATACGTTAGCCCTTCAGTGTGGGCGTGGCGTGAAAAACGCATTCACACTATAAGTGCAGCCACTAACTTAGTATTGGCTTTATTACCTTTTGAGAAAGAATTTTACGACAAGCACCAAGTACCTTGTACTTTTGTAGGCCACACATTAGCCGACGACATTGCACTTGAGCACGACGATAGCCAAGCCCGTAGCCAACTAGGCTTAAATGCTGATGACAAGGTGTTAGCGTTATTACCCGGGAGCCGGGGCTCAGAAGTGGGCTTGTTAAGTGAAACTTACATAAAAACAGCGGCTCAGTTGCAAGCACAGAACCCAGCGCTTAAAGTCGTTGTGCCACTGGTGAACGAAAAGCGCAAAGCGCAGTTTATTGCTATTTTAAATGTCACAGCGCCCTCACTTAATGTTAACTTACTGGATGGGCAATCAAATTTAGCCATGCAAGCCGCCGATGCCATATTACTGGCATCAGGTACGGCAACGCTTGAGGGCATGTTATATAAAAAACCAATGGTGGTTGGTTATAAAATTAAACCCATGAGTTATTGGATTTTTAAAACCTTATTTACCTTTAATATTAAATATTTTTCGTTACCTAATTTATTGGCAGACGAAGAGTTAGTGCCAGAGTTTTTGCAAAGCGAATGTAATGTCGCTAATTTAACAGCAGCACTTACCCCTATGCTAAATAGTGACAATAAAGAATTAAAAGCCCGCTTTTTAGCCATACATGAAAAAATTAGATTAGATGCAAGTAAACAAGCTGCAAATGCAGTGGCGGAGTTAATAAATGCAAATTGAACGACCTAATGTAACCCTAATTGCCGGTGTAGATGAAGTGGGTCGTGGACCGCTGGTGGGCGACGTGGTTACTGCCGCTGTTATTTTAAATCCCAATAAGCCAATCGCAGGCTTGGCCGATTCTAAAAAATTAACGGATAAAAAACGTCAATTATTAGCCACTGAAATAAAAGAAAAAGCACTGTGTTACGCCATTGGCCGTTGTAGTCCAAGCGAAATAGATGAGCTAAATATATTACAAGCCACTATGCTTGCCATGAGTCGCGCAGTGGAAGCACTTAGCACCGTGCCTGAATTTGTGTTTGTAGATGGTAACCGCCTGCCTAAATTAGCTATGCCCGCCCAAGCGGTGGTTAAAGGAGATAGCTTAGTCGCTGAAATATCAGCCGCGTCTATTTTAGCAAAAGTGGCCCGTGATGATGAAATGATTGAACTTGATGCGCGCTATCCACAATATGGGTTTGTAGGGCATAAAGGGTATCCGACTAAAGCACACTTTGCAGCGCTTGAGCAATACGGCGCTATAGATGAGCATCGTAAGAGCTTTAAACCGGTGCTGCGTGTGCTTGCGCTTTCGGGTAAGGAGTAATTATGCCAGCTCCTGATTTTGTTCACTTACGAGTGCACTCAGACTTTTCGATGGTTGATGGTTTGGCAAAAACCAAACCAATTGTTGCTAAAGCACAAGAGCTTGAAATGCCAGCGCTGGCAATTACCGATCAAATGAACTTTTGTGGTTTAGTGCGTTTTTATGGCGCAGCGCATAACGCAGGTATCAAGCCACTTGTTGGTGCTGATTTTTGGGTACGTAGTCCTGAGTTTCCTGATGAACCAAGCCGGATAACGTTATTAGCTAAAGATAACACTGGCTATAAAAATATTACTTTATTGATTTCTAAAGCTTACCAACGTGGTCATGTGTTTCATCGCCCAGTGATTGACCGTGAATGGTTAGTTGATTTAAAAGAGGGGCTCATCATACTCTCGGGTGCAAAAGATGGCGATTTAGGAAAAGCATTAATAAAAGGCAACCCCGCTATTGTTGAGTCGGTGGTAAGCTTTTATAAGCAGCACTTTAGCGATCATTATTATATTGAGCTTATTCGCACCAACCGTGCTCAAGAAGAAAATTATTTGCACATGGCAGTGGAGCTTGCAACCACAGAGCAACTGCCAGTGGTGGCTACCAATGAAGTGGTATTTTTAAAGCCAGAAAACTTTGAAGCCCATGAAATTCGGGTGGCTATTTTTGATGGTTATACCCTAGATGATAAACGCCGACCAAAGCGTTTTTCACAAGAGCAATACCTAAAAACGCCTGAGCAAATGGCAGAGCTATTTAGTGATATTCCAGAGGCGTTACAAAATACCGTAGAAATCGCAAAGCGCTGTAATGTAACCGTTCAATTAGGTGAGTATTTCCTACCAGATTACCCTACAGGCTCATTAAAAATTGATGAGTTTTTGGTTAAAGTCTCACAAGATGGGCTTGAAGAACGACTGCAATTTTTATTTCCTGATGAGCAAGAACGCAAAGAAAAACGCGGCGAATACGATGAGCGTTTAAAGATAGAGCTCGATGTAATTAACCAAATGGGATTTCCTGGTTACTTCTTGATCGTAATGGAATTTATTCAGTGGAGTAAAGATAACAATATTCCTGTAGGTCCAGGGCGTGGTTCAGGTGCGGGCTCCTTAGTAGCTTATGCGCTTAAAATTACCGACCTTGATCCACTAGAGTTCGATTTACTTTTCGAGCGCTTCTTGAATCCAGAACGTGTTTCTATGCCCGACTTTGACGTCGATTTTTGTATGGATAGACGTGATGAAGTAATTGATCACGTATCGGCCTTGTATGGCCGTGATGCGGTATCGCAAATTATTACTTTTGGTACTATGGCGGCCAAAGCGGTTATACGCGATGTAGGCCGGGTACTTGGTCATCCTTATGGATTTGTTGATCGTATTTCTAAACTTATTCCCGGCGATCCGGGAATGACCTTGGCCAAAGCGTTTGAAGTTGAACCTCGTTTGCAAGAAGCCTACGACGGCGATGAAGAAGTTAAAGACTTAATCGACATGTGTCGTATTCTTGAGGGGTGTACCCGTAATGCCGGTAAACACGCAGGGGGGGTTGTAATATCGCCGACCACGATTACCGATTTTGCTGCGCTCTATTGTGATGATGAAGGCAAGTTTCCGGTTACTCAGTTTGATAAAAACGATGTAGAAACTGCTGGTTTGGTTAAGTTTGACTTTTTAGGCTTACGTACGCTGACCATCTTACAGTGGGCAGTGGATATGACCAACGAGCGCTTAAAGCGTGAAGGCAAGCAGCCGGTTGATATCAACACCATTCCACTGAATGATAAAAAAAGTATTGAACTACTGCTGCGCGCTGAAACCACCGCAGTATTCCAGCTAGAATCACGCGGCATGAAAGATCTAGTTCGCCGATTAAAGCCCGATTGCTTCGAAGATATGATAGCCCTTGTTGCTTTGTTCCGTCCAGGTCCACTGCAATCAGGCATGGTAGATAACTTCATCGACCGAAAGCTCGGCAGAGAAGAAATTTCATACCCCGATGCGCAATATCAACACGAAAGTTTAAAGCCTATTCTTGAGCCGACTTACGGCATTATTTTGTATCAAGAACAAGTTATGCAAATAGCGCAGGTGCTGGCCGGTTATACACTAGGCGGCGCCGATATGTTACGTCGTGCCATGGGTAAGAAAAAGCCCGAAGAAATGGCAAAACAGCGCTCAACCTTTGAAGAGGGCGCGCGTAATAATGGCATTGATGGCGAGCTTGCGATAAAAATATTCGACTTGGTTGAAAAGTTTGCGGGTTATGGTTTTAACAAATCTCACTCAGCAGCTTATGCATTGGTATCGTATCAAACGCTGTGGATGAAAACCCATTATCCGGCTGAGTTTATGGCTGCAGTAATGTCGGCTGATATGGATAACACCGACAAAATAGTAACGCTGGTGGATGAATGTGAAAACATGAAACTCACTTTGTTACCGCCCGATGTAAACGCTGGTGAATACAAGTTTACTGTTAATCTTCAAGGTGAAGTTGTTTACGGTATAGGAGCAATTAAAGGCGTGGGTGAGGCTCCCGTTGATGCCATATTAGAAGCGCGAGCAAAAGGCGGCCCATTTAAGGACCTATTTGATTTTTGTGCGCGTGTTGATTTAAAACGCTTAAATAAACGTGTCACCGAAAAATTAATTTATGCAGGTGCATTAGATCAACTAGGGCCAGAAAAAAATCAACCTGGGCGAGCAACGCTGCTGGCAAGTTTAAAAGATGCAATGCGCGCAGCCGATCAACACAACAAAGCTGAGCTGTTAGGGCAAAGTGACTTGTTTGGTTTACTGGCCACAGAGCCTGACGAAGTAGAACAAGCGTTTATTAAAGCCACACCACTTACAGATAATCAGTGGCTTGATGGCGAAAAAGATACCTTAGGCCTTTATTTAACTGGCCATCCTATAAACCAGTATCGACGAGAGCTTGGGCATTACACCTCAGGTCGACTCATTGATTTGCAGCCCACTAACCGTGATGTAGTCTCAACTGGGGCGGGCTTGGTGATTGCCGCGAGAACCTTAATTAATAAAAAAGGAAATCGCTGGGGCTTGATAACTTTAGATGACAAAAGCGCCCGAATTGATGTACGCTTGTTTCCAGAACAGTTTGAAATGTACCAAGATATGTTGCAAATCAATAATATTTTGGTGATATCCGGACAGGTCAGCTTTGATAACTTCTCTGGTGGTATTACAATGACCGCCAGAGAAATAAACACCATTGCTCAGGCGCGTGAAAAGCGTATAAAAGCGATTA
This sequence comes from Pseudoalteromonas sp. S1608, assembly GCF_005887265.1. Lineage (GTDB taxonomy): Bacteria > Pseudomonadota > Gammaproteobacteria > Enterobacterales > Alteromonadaceae > Pseudoalteromonas > Pseudoalteromonas undina. The sequence goes on along the minus strand of NZ_PNDK01000012.1, from coordinate 80,718 downwards.
AGATGACGCTGAATATGGTGCAGATCGAGGCTGGTTTCTTCGATAAATTACAAAAAGTACTCGAACCATACAAAATGGGAACGTGTCCGATCAAGGTATATTATCAACGCCCCGATGCGTTGGTGCAATTAACCCTAGGGATCGAATGGTGTGTTACGCCAAGTGACGACTTAATTCATAAGTTATCGCTGATGGCAGCGCAAAATGTAGAACTAGAATTTAACTAATTAGGTAGTTTAGAGCATGAGCCTCAATTATCTTGATTTTGAGCTTCCAATCGCAGAATTAGAAGCAAAAATTGAAGAATTACAAAATGTAAGCCGCGCTGGCGAATTAGACCTTGGATTAGAAGAGGAAGTCAGCAAACTTAAAGAAAAGAGCGCACAAATGAAGGAGAAAATTTTCTCTGAACTTGGTGCTTGGCAAGTATCACAGCTAGCACGTCATCCGCTGCGTCCTTATACTCGAGATTATATCGAGCGTATTTTTACGGAATTTGACGAGTTTGCGGGTGATCGTACGTTTGCTAACGACCCTGCAATTTTAGGCGGCGTTGCTCGTTTAGATGGTGAACCTGTTATGGTGATCGGTCAGCAAAAAGGCCGTGGTACTGCTGAAAAAATTAAACGTAATTTTGGCATGCCAAAACCAGAAGGTTACCGTAAAGCATTGCGCTTAATGGAAATGGCTGAGCGTTTTAAAATGCCAATCATGACCTTTATCGACACCCCAGGTGCATACCCAGGTGTTGGCGCAGAAGAGCGTGGTCAGTCTGAAGCAATTGCACGTAACCTAAAAGTAATGGCCGCACTAAAAGTACCTACAATTTGTACTGTTATTGGTGAAGGTGGTTCAGGTGGTGCATTAGCGATTGGTGTAGGCGACAGAGTAAACATGCTGCAATACAGCACTTACTCAGTTATTTCACCAGAAGGCTGTGCCTCTATTTTATGGAAAAGTGCTGATAAAGCGCCACTTGCAGCAGAAGCAATGGGTGTAACAGCCGAGCGTGTTAAAGAGCTAGATTTAATCAACAACCTAGTTGATGAGCCGCTAGGTGGTGCACACCGTAATTATGATGCCATGGCACGTAATTTAAAAGTTCGCCTTAAGCGCGATTTAGCAGACTTACAAGCGTTATCGCTTGAAGAGATGCTTGATCAACGTTACAAGCGTTTAATGTCGTTTGGTTATTGCTAAACATAGCTAAACATAGCTAAACATAGCTAAACATAGACAAATATAGAAAAAAGCCGCCTATGCGGCTTTTTTTGTTTTAAAATACCGTAACGTAGGGCCTTTTTTATTCAGGTTATTAGCAATTCACTCATTGGTTATAATAATGCACACATCACATATTTATCTGCAGGTACAAAAAGCCCTCAATCATTATATAGAAAACGGGCAATTCACATTTACTGTAGCCTTATCTGGTGGCGTAGATTCGGTGGTGTTGTTGCAGATAATGCATGGGTTAAAAGAGCAGTGGCCACAATTAAATTTAAGTGCAATTTATGTAAATCATGGCTTAAGTGATAACACCCATCACTGGCAGCAATTTTGCCAAGCAAGTTGTGAGCAACTTTCAATTGATTTTAAAGCGGCACACGTCATCATTAAGCAGCAATCGCGCACCAGTATTGAAGCGCAGGCTCGCGAAGCTCGTTATCAAGCGCTTGATGAATATAGCCCAAATGATAGTGTCATTTTGTTAGGCCAGCATTTAAACGACCAAGTAGAGACATTTTTACTTCGTTTAAAGCGCGGCTCAGGCTTAAAAGGGCTCGGCGCTATGCAGCAAACTCGCGTGCTTGAAAGTGGCCGTGAGTGCTATAGGCCATTATTGGCGGTAAAACGCAGCGAGATAGAAGCGTTTGCCCAGCAATTTAATATTAGCCATATTACCGATGAATCCAACGCCAATGAACGCTTTGATCGTAATTTTTTGCGCCAGCAAATAGTGCCTAAGCTGGCAGAGCGTTTTACTGGGTTTGAGCAGTGTACAGCACGAAGTATTGAATTATTGCAGCAGCAACAAGCACTGCTTGATGAATATACCCAGCAAGATCTCGCACAGTGTCTTAACCAACATCAGGCGCTTAATATACAAAATATGGCTCATTACAGCGCTATTCGCATTGCGAATCTTCTGCGCGCATGGCTGGCTCTATTTACCCATACCATGCCTTCGCAAAAACAGTTAATGCAAATAATGAGTCAGGCTATTCATGCGCAAGCTGATGCGCAAATGGTTATTGAGCTAAGCGGTGGGCAAATACGCCGCCACCAAGGTTATCTGTATTTTGTGCAACCGAGGCCTTTAGCCGTTAATATTGAACGGGTAACAAGTCACGAACTAGTGCTTAATGACGGAAAAATACTACAATGTTTGCAAGGGGTGGGTGTACGCGCGCCCAAATCGGATGAACAAGTTAGTGTTCGTTTTAACTGTAATAGCGCGCGTATTAAACCACTAAAAAAGCCAGGCAGTAATACGCTTAAGCATTGGTTTAAAGATGCAAAGGTAGCGCCTTGGCTACGTGCTGATATTCCATTAATTTTTTACAACGATGAGCTAGTACAAGTGGTTGGTTATTTTATTAGTGATAACCATAAAGATGATACTGGTTTTATTTGGGAGTATAAATCATGAGTCAGCAGCCTCATGTTGGGCTGTCGCTTATCAATAAGGCACCCATTGGCATATTAATTACGCTATTGATTGCGGTTTTATCGAATGTATTTTTAACCCTTAATATTACTACCCTCGGCTACGCTGTATTAGGTGGTATGGTATGTGCCGCCATTTTACTTGCCTACTGGTTGGGTAAAGGGGGCGTGTTTTTCATTTTAGGAGTGAGTACGCCTTTACTGTTGGTGCTTTTTACACCACTTGCAACAATTGCGGCATTACTTAATTTACTCAGTGGCTTCTTTTTTGGTTTTTGCACCATGCTACTAATTTACAAATACTTTATATTAAAAAAGTAGCGTAAAAAAGCCCAGCGGGGGAGGCTGGGCTTTTCAAATATTATGTTCTTTTATTGTTTAATAGGCTTTTGCACAGTTTCGCCCAGATGCTTTTGCTTTATACAAGCCCTTATCCGCACGAGAAAATATCTCATTTTGGCAATCATCACTGTTAGTTAGGGTAAAACCAATACTGGTTGTTACATTGTACTTAGACATAATCGGTGAGTTTCTTACTAAACGCATGATACGTTCAGCAATCACTTTATTGGTGGTAAAAGCGGGGTCCTCAATTAGTATTGAAAACTCATCGCCACCAAAACGAAATACTGAATCTGTGCCTCTAATACTACTAGATAAAACTGTGGCAAATTCTATTAAAACGTCATCGCCAATTTTATGACCATAGTTATCATTTACTTGTTTAAAATTATCTAAATCAAGCAGCATTAAACTAAATGGATGGCCGTTACGTCTATGATTTTCAAGCTTTTGTTGTAACATGTCATTAAATTGACTACGGTTGTTTAACCCCGTCAACGAGTCTTTTGTTGCTAGCTTTAATACACGGTTGTACATTATTGCATTACGTAGTGGATAAATTAATACACTGTGAAAATGCTGCAGCTTTTTTTCAATAGCCGCACTAAGCGGATATTTTGTGTAATAAGTGAGTGTGCCTAAATGCTCACTTTCAACTTTTAGATCAAATGAGTATGCTGGGTTTTCAACATCACTATTGGGTGTTTTAACATCTATACATGATGTTTGAAAGTGTACCCCAGAAAAATTAAGCAGCTGTTTTGCAAAATTTGCAAATGTGCCTAAAATATCTTCCAACACTAGGCTAGTTTGTAGTTTGGCCGCCAGCTCATGCAGTGCTGTTGGTGTATTGCTATTGTATTGCTCTGCTGAGAACGGCAAAAATTCACCGCGACCAGAGATACGTTGTGTCAAAATATGAACGTTTTCCACTATTTCTTCCCCCTATAGTATTACTTTTTATAAATAAGCAGATTGCGTGCCATATTTTTATTCTGGCTGAAAGTTATGCGATTGCTATAGTTAAGTCACATCCCATAGATTATTTTAAGGTTTGCGTTGCAAAGTATTAATGCTCAGATTTTTGGACTTTTAGTCGCTGCGGTTTTATTTGTATGGCTATTTAAGCGCATAGGGCTTCCCCCTGTGTTGGCTTATTTGGCTGTGGGTTTATTAGCGGGTGGTCATGGTGTTGGCTGGATGACGCAAAGCCATGAGATGGACTTTATTGCAGAGCTAGGTATTGTATTTTTGCTGTTTAGTTTAGGTTTGGAGTTTTCTGTATCGCGCCTAATGGCGATGCGTAATATTGTATTTGGTTTAGGGTCGCTACAAGTATTTGTTAGTAGTATTTTGCTGATTGTGATTCTGCATTTATTAAATTTTAATTTATTAACCAGTTTTACCATTGGCATTATTATTATGCTCTCCTCTACTGCGGTGGTTGCTAAATTATTAAAAGAGAGCGGTGATTTAAATAAACGCCGAGGGCAATTGGCAATTGGCGTTTTATTATTTCAAGACATTGCTGTTGTACCATTACTGATTATTTTACCGTTATTTGCCAGCAATAACTCAAATGGTATTGGCTGGGCTCTGTTATTTGCACTAACTAAAGGTGCGTTTGTCTGCGTGTTGCTATGGGCAATTGGCAAATGGGTTTTACCTAAAGTCTTTAATGAAGTGGCATTAGCAAAAAGTGATGAGCTATTTGTTTTAACTACCTTATTAGTTGCTTTGTTTGCGGGTTTACTTACTTATTCATTTGGCTTATCAATGGCATTAGGGGCATTTTTAGCGGGTATGATGCTTGGTGAAAGCCATTACCGCCATCAGTTAGAAGCGGATATTCGCCCGTTTCGTGATATTTTAATGGGTTTATTTTTTGTTACCGTAGGTATGCAGCTAGATATCAGCTTTGTTGTTAATCATGCGGGTATTATTGTTGTTGCCTTACTAGGGATCCTAATCTTAAAAATCGCCGTAGTAACCGTGTCGTCTTTACTTATGGGAGAGCGAAAACAGGACGCATTAGCTTGCGCTATTATGTTATGGCAAATGGGTGAGTTTGGTTTTGTGTTAATAGCACTCGCAGCACAGCATGACTTACTGAGTGCGGAGCAAGTATCATTTTTAATTGCCATGGGTGTAATTTCTATGGCTCTCACCCCGTATTTAATCGATAAAACCCCCTTTATTTTAAAGCGACTGGGTATGTTAGAACGCACTAAGTTTGCCTATGAAGATGAGCCACAAAGCAGTACGCTTTATAATAATCATGTAGTTATATGTGGATTTTCTCGGGTAGGGCAAACTATTGCTCGCTTTTTATCGCCAGAGGCTATTGATTATGTGGCCATTGAAAGCGATCCCATACTAGTGCAAGAAGGAAAAGCGGCGGGTGAACCTTTATTGTTTGGTCACGTTGAGCAAAAAGATATTTTAAAGTGCGCAGGGGTAGAGCGAGCACGCTTAGTGATTATTACTTTTACGGAATTTCAACAAACTCAAATAGTGATTGATGCCATAAAACAGGTTGCTCCTAAGGTAAAAATACTCATAAGAACCCGTGACGACAGCCAATTAGAGCGTTTAAAAGATTTAGGTGTCACTGAAGTTGTGCCTGAAGCGCTCGAGGCAAGTTTAATGCTGGTCTCACATGTGTTGTCTATGTCGGGTGTACCAATGAGCCGAATAATTCGCCGTGTTAGTAGCGAAAGACGTAACCGCTATAAGCTATTACAAAGTTTTTTTGCAGGCGAAAACATCGAAAGCGATATCAATTTTCCCGAACGCTTAGAGTACTTACATGTCATTGCCTTGCCGGATAAAGCATTTGCGGTAAACAAGGCTATTAGTGAGCTTAATTTAGCTAAAAGAAAGGTGTTAATTAAGGCGCTTCGGCGTGAAGGTGAAGAGATAGAGATGCCACAAGAGCATACCATACTATACGCAAATGATATTTTAGTATTGCAAGGTAAACCGAGGCGAGTAGAGCATGTTGAGCATTACTTGCTCGATGGCATTGAGTAAGAGTAGCCTCTTAGTCTAGCTCTAAAAACTTTCTCATCTCGGGCAGTTGCTTCATGCCATCTTCGTATCCAATTTGAATTAAGTGCTGGGTATAGCGTTTTTCAAATAATAAGTAACTGGTTAAACTCGACTGAGAGCGTTTTTTAACCCCGATCATACGCAGTAACACTTTAATTGCCCAAGGCATATCATCATAGTATTGCGCTGCAATTGCATTAAAGTTTTGCGAGGGGTTAATGATAAAGCTGTCTATTTGTTTTAACTCTTGATGCTTTTGTCTATCGGGTAATAACCCCAGTGTACGATTTACTCGATCTAATCGTTCTAAATCAGATTGCATGGTGTCGGTAAATACACTGTCGAGTAAGTGGCCTGCTACTGCAGAAAGCCCAGGGAAATGCGCAGAGTAACCTGGAGGGTGAGGTTCCTTGGGTTGTTCAACACCAATAATAAATATTTTATTTGCCCCTAAGTGAATGGATGGGCTTAAAGGTGAAAGTTGATGTATAGAGCCATCACCAAAGTAGTGGTTATAAATATTTACACTAGGAAAAACCATAGGAATAGCACTTGAGGCCATTAAATGCTCAACATTAATTCGCGTAGCGCGACCTTCGCGTTTTGCTCGCTGCCAAGAATGCTGCGTATTTGACTGAAAAAAAGCAACAGAATCACCGGTCGTATAACTAGATGCTGTAATCGACAGCGCCTCTAAGTAGTCACGATGTAAGTTACGTTCAATTCGATGTAAATCAAGAATATCGTTTAATAGCTTTCTAAGTGGCCTATTATTTAATAAGCTCGCGGGTGGATGGTTTATATGCTCAGACTGAAAACTAGTTAAAATATTACGAGTAATATGACCAAACACACTCAAAAAGTCACTTTTGTATACCATAGAGGTGGAAAAGTTTTTCCATACTGTCTCTAGCTTTCTAACGGCTAAATGCATACATGAAGCGTAACACGCTAACGCCGCAGAATTAATTGCGCCAGCAGATGTACCATTTATCACTCTAAAGGGCAGCGGGGCAGTTCTGGGCATACTTTGCGCTAATGCTTTTAACACGCCCACTTGGTAAGCTGCTCGGGCACCACCACCGGTGAGTAATAAAGCCACTTTTGGTTTACTAGGATCGACTTGCTTAATTTTCATGTTACGTATTTAAACTGTTCACTGTCTTTACTTTATTTATTCACTGTAAGTCTTTAAGCTAGAAGAATCAAAGGATACATAACTTACATTAATAAATATTGGTGTAAATTATGAATTAAATCTGTTTAGAGTACTCTAAACAGTATCGCATTTTTATATTTATGGAGTTCGTATGTCAGATAAACCATCAGGATCAGACGTTCAAAAACGTCCGCCGAATAACAACCTTATCTTTGCAGGGGTTATTTTATTAATTATCATTATTGCCGCTGCGTTTGTTTTATTAAAACCAAGTGAAGCTCCAAAAACAGTTATGCAGGTTGAAGAACCAGTAAAAGAGCAACCTATTATGGAGTTAAAGCCTGAAAACGATCCTGTGGTAGGTGCGCCCTCTGTTAAGCCTGAAAAACCTGCGGAATTAGATGTTCCAGCTCAGCGTCCAGAAGTTGAGCCCGAAGCTGAAGTTGTATCTTTACCAACGTTAAACGACAGCGACCCTGTAGTCATTGCAAAATTAGATGAATATTTGGGTGATGTAGCGATGAGCTTAATATTAAATGATGATGTTATTCGCCGTGGCGTAGTATTTGTCGATAATTTAGCAAAAGGCAAAGTGGCTACCAAGCATACCCCAGTTGCAAAATTAGAAGAGGGTTTTAGCGTAAACGAAGGCGATATTTTAACAATTGATCCTAATAGCTATGAACGCTATACCCCATATGTAAAAGTGCTCACAAGTATGAGTGCAGCTCAAGCTGTGCGTTTATATGATGAGTATAAACCACTGATCAACAGCGCATATACTGAAATTGGTTATGGTGATGATGAGTTTACTCAAACACTTGAAGATGCCATTGACCTGTTACTTGATACTCCTGAGCCAAAAGGTAGCTTACCATTATTGCGTGATTCAGTGACCTATCAGTATGCGTTTTCTGAATGGGAGCAATTACCCGCTGCGCAAAAGCAACTTTTACGCATGGGCCCAGAGAATGTGAAAAAAGTAAAAGCGGCACTACGTAACATAAAAGCAGAGTTAGAGAGCAATTAATAATCGCTTTAACACCTAAATAGACTGCGATTGTATATGAAGTATGCAATCGCACTTTCTTTTTTGATTATCCCTTGAATAACAGAGCAAAAGTAGAGATAATCTCAATCGCGCCAACCAAGGCCCTCAATGGTAGTCTTATTGGTCCTCTCGCAACACTAGCAGGCGAACCTGGTCAGGCCCGGAAGGGAGCAGCCACAGTTTGTGACGTGTGTGCCGAGATGTGGCTGGTAAGACTGCCACCCAAATTCCTCATTTGGGTGTATTAAAATTCCATTTATCTATTTTCTAATATTTATTTTGTTATTCGTACGCTAATTCTAGCTTTTACGCACTTAGCTAATTTTTTGTCATTATAGACAATAGCTAATGGGTAAGTAATAATTAAAACTCGCGATTATACTATACACCGCAGGTGTTCAATAAAGCTATAAAGGGTCAATATGACATCTCAGAGGAATAAATGGGCGCTGGCAATATTACTCGGGCTTATTGGAGGTTGCGCTAACCTTCTACCTCTGTATTTTTTTGATAGCTCTGAATTTTTATTTGGTCAGACGTTTGTAATACTTAGCCTAGTGTTTGGAGGGCTTCGTTACTCTCTTCTTAGTTTAGCGATTGTAACTGGTTTTTTATTTTTTCGCTGGGGGCATAGCTGGACCAGTGTTGTTTATGCACTTGAGCTATTTTGGCTTTATGCCTTTTGTTTAAAGCGTTCTAAGCCAATACTTCCTTTAGGCGCCGTATTTTGGTTTTTAGTGGGCTTACCACTGGTGTGGGTTTTGGGTCACTTTGTTATAGGCCTGCCTTGGCTCACACTTGTTGTGGCTGCCTCAAAATACTTAATCAATGCTATGATAGCGTTGGCTTTGGTCGACTTGGTGAGTATATTTGTCCCCCATGCAAGCCGAGCTTATCAAGGGCAGCCTCTGGCCCGAATATTAAGCTATGTTGTAAGTATAATTATTGCTTTAGTGGTTTTGATCACCAGTGTCTTTTTGGTTAATCAGCATTATTCGCGCTTAGAATACGAAGTAAACACTCAACTTAAAGAAAAATCTCGTTCGATCAGTGCCCAGCTGAGTGATTATTTATTGTTTCATAAAAGTGCCATGGTAATAACCAGTGATGCAATAAGTGCTGGGGTATCAATACAACAGCAGTTAGAGCGGCTAATGGAATTATATCCTGGCTTTGTAACTAGTCTATATGCCAGCTCTGAAGGTTATGTCGAGAAAAGTATACCGAGTGAATTGCTCAGTGGTTTGAGTCAGAGTCAGCGTTATATTAATGATCGTCCTTATTTTGCTCAAGCTCAGCAGTTCCCGTTGGGCTATATCAGTGGTGTTTTTCAAGGCAGAGGATTAGGCGATCAACCCATTGTAGCGCTTTCCGCCCCGATTTATAAAAATGATGAGTTTTATGGGGTCGTTGAGGGATCACTTAAGCTAGATCAATTAGAGCGGTTTATACCAAATTTATTTGAATATAATGGGGATTTACTTGTTCTAGATGCAGATAAAAAAGTGGTATTTAGTTCGTTAAGCCAGTTTGCTGCGCTCAGTGATTTTAAGCAGCAGGAACTTAGTCTTCAAAGCCTCAGTGGCAATCAACTTTTTCGCTCAAATGATAACGAGATGTACCATACAAATCAGTATGTTGACGACAACACAGGTTGGCAGGTTATATCGTTATATAATCGTAAACATTTAACTATGGTGGTAGTGGCTGCATGGTTGCCTACTATGTTATTAGGATTATGCTCTATTGCACTAGTGGTTTTATTTATTCATAAATTTACCCATTTGTTGGTTAAACCCATCATAGAGCTCACTCATTTAATTAATAGCTTTAGTAAAACTAAAAAACACGTATTTAATACAGATTCTAGTTGGTATGAAGTGCTGCAACTACAGCAACAATTTGAAATGTTGGGCAATGCACTACAACACTCAATTAAAAGTTTGCAAGCTTCTAATGTAAAAAATGAAGATCTCAATAAACAGCTTAGTCATTTTAATCAGCAATTAGAAGAGAAAGTCGCAGAGCAAACAACTGAATTAACACAAGCAGTTAAACTCGCCAATGAAGCAAATATTGCTAAGTCACAATTTTTAGCAAACATGAGTCACGAACTTCGAACACCTATGAATGGCATATTAGGTATGGGAGAGGTTTTGCTTCGAGATCAGTCCTTAAGTACCGAACAAAAGGAGTTGTTAATCACACAACAAAAAAGTGCAAAAAACTTGCTTAATATTCTTAACGATATTTTAGATTTTTCTAAAATTGAAGCAAATGCCATGGAGTTAAATATTAAGCCTACGCAGCTAACTCCATTTATCGAAAATATACGTTCTTTATTTTCCTCGATTGTTGCTGCCAAAGAGGTAGAATTTACGGTTATTCAATCTAAGAATTTGCCACTGTGCATTAGTGTTGATGAATTACGCTTAAATCAGGTGATCATTAATTTACTCTCTAATGCGTATAAATTTACGCAGCAAGGCTTTGTGAATTTGTCGTTTGATTATCACGATAATAAGCTTCAAGTTAGCGTTGAAGATAGTGGCATTGGTATTGCGAAGGCACAGCAATCACTGTTATTTAGCGAGTTTACTCAAGCTGATGTGGGCGTTGCTCGTAAATATGGGGGAACAGGGCTCGGGTTGGCTATTTCTCAAAAGCTGATAAAAATGATGGGCGGTGAAATTCAGTTACACAGCGAAGAAGGTAAAGGTAGTACGTTTGCGTTTAGTATTAGCGCACCAGAGTCAGCAGACGCTCCCTCAACCTTACCTAAAAAAGCAGCTTTGCAACCAAATCTACTGGGTAAGCACATACTGTTGGTAGAAGATAATGCGATAAATCGGCAGGTTATTTCAAAAATGTTGGAGCCGACTAAAGCTGTGGTTGTTATGGCCGAGGATGGTATTAAGGCTCTTGATGTATTAAAAGAGCAATCGTTCGATTTGATTTTAATGGATTGCCAAATGCCTAACATGGATGGTTATGAATGCACACGTACGATTAGAGTTATGGAACTTAAAACAGGTTGGCGAGTGCCTATAGTAGCGATTACGGCTAATGCCTATGAAGAAGATAAACAGCGATGCTTAATAGCCGGTATGGATGACTTTATTGCCAAACCAATTAATAGTGATGATTTATACACTGTGATTGGTAATATACTCAGTTGATAATGGTTTAACAGGCAAAAGCTTACAACGTGCATGAGAGTATCCGCTTGCCAAATGGTTAAATGTATCTAATTAGTTTTATGAGCAGAAAAATAAGATAATAGAATGGGGATTAGCCTGAGTAAACTAATGGAAAGTCGATGTTACTCAGGCTAAATAATTACATTGACTCTAATTTCATACCGCGTGTTTCTTTGATGTATTTGACCACAAAAAATACACTAATAAATGCCGATAAGGCATAAAAGCCATAAGCACCAGCTAAACCAATACTGCCGAGCATAATCGGGAAGGTCATAGTAATAGCAAAGTTAGCTATCCATTGCGCGCTAGCTGCAACAGCAAGGGCCGCACCGCGAATACGGTTATTAAACATTTCGCCAAGTAGCACCCACACTATAGGGCCCCAACTTAAGCCAAAAAATACCACAAACAAATTAGCCATTATTAATGCAAAGGTACCCATATTTTCGCTAAGTGCTAACTTGCCTGCTTCATCAAGTCCAGCGCTACCAAAGGTGTAAGTAAGTGCACTTAAACTAATAAACATACCTAAGCTACCTACCAATAATAGTGGCTTGCGGCCTACTTTATCGACTAAGGCAATAGCAATAAAGGTAGATAAAATATTGGTGGTGCCGGCAAGTACATTAATAAACAGTGATTGTGATTCATCAAAGCCGGCGGCTTGCCATAGCTCTGAACCGTAATAAAATACCACGTTAATACCAACAAATTGTTGGAAAACAGATAAAGCTACACCCACCCAAACAATAGGGTGTACTTTTTTACTGCCATCAATAAATAAGTCGCGAATACTTGGCTTTTTATCACTTTGCAGAGACTGCTTCACGTCACTGATTTGTGTATCTGCATTATCATTTGAGATTTTGTTAAATACAGTTTTAGCGTGTTTAAGTTTACCTTGTGCAACTAGGTAACGCGGTGATTCAGGGATAAACAGTACACCAATTAAAAATAAGCCTGCAGGAACAAGTTCAGCCCAAAACATCCAGCGCCACGCGGCTAAATCTAACATTAAAATACCCTCGGCACCGCCAGCAGCGTTAGCAATTAGGTAGTTACTTAAAAAAGCTGCAAATAAACCAAGAACTATAGCGAGTTGTTGCAGTGTAGCTAAGCGACCACGTAGACTCGCAGGAGCAACTTCTGCTATATAAGCAGGCGCTAAAACCGAGGCAGCACCTATACCTAACCCACCAAACAAGCGGTAAAAAATAAACTCAGCAGAACTATCTGCAATGCCAGAGCCAAAAGCGCTGACTGCAAATATAATGGCAGTGACAATCATAATAGCGCGACGGCCAAACTTGTCAGCTAATGGGCCAGCGGCGAATGCCCCTAATGCACAGCCTAATAATACAGATGCAACATTAAAACCAGTTGCAACACTGCTTGAATTAAATGTATTACCCAATGCCGATACGGTGCCATTTATAACGCCTGAATCAAAACCAAATAAAAAGCCACCAATAGCGGCAACGGCCGATATAAAAATAACATAAAAAAGCGAGCACTTAGTCTGTGCGCTATGCTCACCTTTAGTTGCATGCTGTGTCGTCATGTTGTTCAATCCTAATTTTTATTATGTGTAATGTAGTTAAAGTGCCACTAATAATTTGCGGGCAACCTTAGCACAGAGTAATCACGCTAAAAAAGATATTTCAATAGTAATACGTATGCATAAAAAATTTTTATTGGGTTGATAAAAATAATGAGATGCTAGATACTGTTTTTATATACAGTATGGACGGTTTTATGAAAAAAGAGTTACCAGCGAAATATTATTTGGCACATTTTAGAGAGCTATTAACTTTTGTGAGCGAGAAATGCATGCATTTACTCGAGCAAAAGCATCTTTCATTTATCAGTAAAATAAACGCGCTCGACGAGCAGAGCCAGTGCATGTTGGCGCGCATTTATTCTCGTAAGCCTTATTTAGTTCAAACCCAATCGTTAAACTACGAAGAAATTAGTTCGCCATACCAAGCACTTTTTAAATTAAAAGCGGCAAAGTTAATTGTAGAACCCTCTGATAAAGATCATAAGCAACTACTAAGTCACCTAACAAAATCGGCCTTAATAGAGCTGCTAGAAAAGCAAGAAAAAACGCCATTATTTAAAAAAAGCGCTGCTAAAAGTAACTTAGTTGAAATAGCTATTTCATTCTTTGAATCTAAGCCAGAGTGTCTTGCACACTTATATAATCAGTACGTGATAAATAATAGAGAAGAGTATTTCGAGTATTTTGAATTTTTATATATTGGCAGGCTCAGTGCAGGCGATATTAATCATCAAAATCGATTTGTACTGCGAGATTTAGGCGTAACACCTGTTAGGCAAGAGCATAATGAAAGCTTATCGCGCTTTGATTCAATAAAGGAAGCGCAGTCTAACTATGCATTAAACCGTTTGCGACTAACGCTTAAAAATACAAAAGATGACAATGAAAGAGAGGAACTAGCAAAGCAGCTAATAAATGAAGTAGCAGTAGGGGTTATTGCACAAGAGTTAAAAAACAAGTTACTGGTTATACTTTATAAGCAACTAAAAACAACTAACCCAACACTTGCGTATGATTTACTTAATGCCTGCGAAGACGATGCACAAGCCCTCGAGATTCAAATAAGGGAGCAGTATCGACAGGGTAATAAGCAATGGGTAAAAGCGCAGCTTGAGAAGATTATAGAAAACCCGCTCACCGATGAGTTACTGTATTTCGCAGATGACTTTTTAATGCGTAAATTTAACAAGCAAACCCGTTCGCGGCTCAGTGAAATGTTAGCCAGTACACGTTGTATTATAGAAGTTGATGAGCTTTACCGTGGCGATGTTGAGTTAGGTGTAAGCGAGCACTACACTCGTCAAGGTAAGCAGGTTTTTTATACTGAGAATACCTTGTGGCAAAGCCTATTTGCACTGGTTTTTTGGCAAGAGCTGTTTATTGAAACTCCGACGCCTCCTTGTAATGAATTTGATATTTTCCCGCAAGCGTTAAAAACAGACTCTTTTTACTTAAATCAATCCTCACAAATAGAAGCGCGGCTAGCTACGTGTAATAGTACCCCAAAATTGCTGCGTTTAGTGTGTAACCATGCCGCGAAGTATTATGAGCAACCAAATGGCTTATTTAGATGGCACAAAGATGTATTAAAGCCATTAGAGATGCTTATTTTAAACAGCCCAATAAATGCGCTATTAAGCCATTTAAAAAACATGGCAAAAAACTACCGACAATTAAAAGATGGTTATCCCGATTTAATGATTGTTGATAATAACGCCGTTCATTTTGAAGAGGTTAAAGCGCCTGGCGATAAGCTTAAAAGAAACCAGTTAGTGAGTATCGATAATTTAAAAAGCTGTGGCTTTATCGTAAATATTGCAGCGGTAAACTGGTATGTAGATCCTAAGCGGATTTATAGTGTTGTTGATATTGAAACAACAGGGGGATTAAAGGGTGGTAATCGAATTACCGAAATTGGTGTTGTTAAAATACAGCAAGGCAACATCATTGATACATGGACTACGCTGATAAACCCAGAGCGGCCTATCCCTCGTTTTATTACTAAACTAACCGGTATTAACGACGCCATGGTAAGTGATGCGCCTATATTTAGCGACATTGCTTCGACTTTATTAGATAAGCTTTCGGGTAGTATTTTTGTCGCTCACAATGTTAATTTTGATTATGGCTTTATTAAAAAAGAGCTTGAGGGGCTGGGAATCAACTTTAAAATGCCAAAAATATGTACCGTTGTTGAGTCACGTAAAGCATTTAAGGGATTAAAATCGTATTCGCTGGGAAATTTATCTGCACACTTTAATTTAGACTTAACCAACCATCACCGTGCATTAGACGATGCTAAAGCGGCCGCGCAGTTATTATTACTTGTTCAGCAAACGGACAGTCAGTGATAGATTTACGTCAGTTAAATGTATTTTGCTTAAAGTAGTAAAGTGCCTTGTGTATAAATACAGGGTATTAAAAAATTAGGTTTATCTATTTTTAATGGCCGATTAAAACTGCGCTTATAAAAATAATCGCTGTAAGCTTTGCAATCCCATGATAATATTAAATTTATATTAACAACTTTTAGGGCGGGTGTTTTAAAAGTGGTGTATGTTTCTGGGCAAAAACAATAATAAATTAAGGATAATAATGAATCATCGACAATTGAGTGCAACTTTGCTGGTATTGATGGCTTTAATAACTGGCTGTAATTCGTCACCAATAAGTCTTTACAGCGATAATACTATGAAGAAAAAAGAATATAATGGTGTTAAGGCATACAGAAAAGGGGAGTTTGAAGAGGCTTTTAACTATTTAGAAGAGCCCGCTGCATTCGGTTATAAAAGTGCACAATACACCCTAGCGTTTATGTTTTTAAAAGGACAATATTTAGAGCAATCAACTAAGCTTGGTATGGGGTGGTTGGGTGTTGCTGCAGAAGCAGGCGTTGAAAATTGGTCACAACAATATGATACTTTTTATGCCGCTGCGACAACAGAAGAGAAGCAAGAAATAGATGCAATTGTTGCCGTTTATATTGAACAATTTGGTGTTAAAGCTCAAAACATGACCTGCCGTAGGTCAACATCACCTAGGCGCACATTCGGCGAAATTAAAATTGATTGTAATAAACACGATGGTGTTGTCACTGTTCATGAAATACAAACAATAGAGTAAAGCTAGTTACTAACTAGCTTTTTCTCAAAGTCACTTTTTACGATATCGAGCGCTTTTAATACTTCTTCTGGCTCTACATCGTGTTGCTCTAAAATCATAATTAAATCAACAGCCAGTTTCACGTGTGTAGGAGCTTCTTCTAACGGGTTACTCATGGAGCTCTTTCTTTTTAGCTATTTGATCAATCGCAAAATTAATGGCAACTTCTACGCGTTGTTCCATATCTAAACGATCTGTTTGAGTTAAATAAAACGCCATATCTACATCGTATCTAATATAACGTGGGGGTAATTGATTGAGTACGGTACAGCAAAAGTCAGCCATTACATCGTCGCTGTAACGTTCATTAAGTTTACGTTTTTCTATTTCTTCTAAAACGAGCTTTTCGTAAAAATTGTGTATGTCGTCATCTAATCGCATATTCCTGTCACTCTTTTTTATTGTCTGTAATGAGTCTATACCAAGGATTGTTATAAATCGAGAGCCGCTTTAAATAGTTGCTTATGGACACTAACTAAATTGTTGATGTTACGTTGATAACCGCCACCTAAAGCACACATCAGCGGTATGTTTCGCTGCTTGCAAAAGTTAAGAACAGCAAAGTCGCGCTCATATATACCAGCTAAGGAAACATCAAATAAGCCGAGTTCGTCTTTTGTGTAAATATCGGCGCCCGCATTATATAAAATAATATCGGGCTGGTGGAGGCGAACACATAACTCAAGAGCTTGGTCTAGTGTTGTTAAATACTCTGCATCGGTGGTGTTTGCAGGTAAGCCAAAGTCATAGTTTGAGTACTGTTTTTGCCGAGGAAAGTTTTGTTCACAGTGAATTGAGCAACTAATTATCTGCTCGTGCTGTTGGGTTATTTGCGCGGTACCGTCACCTTGGTGTACGTCACAATCAAATATTAATACAGTGTCGGCTTGCTCTGTTGAAATAAGATGCGCTGCCGCAATGGCTAAATCATTAAAAATACAAAAGCCACTGCCGTAATTGCTGTAAGCATGGTGATAGCCGCCACTTAAATTAGCCGCTAAACCACTTTCAAGTGTTGTTTCAGCGGCTTGAATACTGGCACCAACAGAGTAAAGAGTTCGCTCAACAAGTTTATAAGAGTGAGGAAATCCCATTTTCTTCACCGCTTTGTCAGTCAACGACCCGTTTAAAAAGTCAGCAATATAATCTGAGCTATGGCATAAGCTTAACTGCGCTTTAGTTGCTGGCGAAGGCGATATAAACCGCGTATAGCCTAAACGTTCAACTTCATGCTTGAGCTGTTGATACTTTTTAATTGGAAATCGATGGCGCTCAGGGAGCGTTAAAGCAGAGTAGAGAGGGTGATAAAAAAGCTGCATTAGCGTAGCTGTTGTTTTTCTACTTGTTGAATTTTGTCTTCGGTGGCAGAAATCGCTTTTCTACAACGGCCGAGTCGTGCATGAGTAGTTAAAATTTCTTGGTTAAGCTTTTGTGCTTGCGCAGGCGATGCTTTTTCCATTTGCAATTTACGCTCTTCAATCATCAGTACTAGGCGACGTTCAAATTCATGATTTTGTTTAAGTTCATCATATAATTCGTGGGATGATTGCATGATTTTTTGCACCGCTTGTTTATAAACAGGCTGTTTAGCGCGAGGCTTATAATGACTTTTATTTTCTTTCACCCAAATAGGGGTCGATTTAATAACATTAAATACCGCTTGTACCTGACTGGCAATACGCTCAAGTGCATAGGTGTATGCATGACGGTGTTCGCTCGGTGGTAAGCTAGCTATTTCATCTTCTATTTCTACTACGTAGTCGGCTAAGTTCATACTTTTGGTGCTAAACACGGCTCTGTCAAATAGGCTCGGCTGTGCCTGCATATACCGGTTTTTAGAAAAGAGCTTTGCTTTGTCAAATTGCTCTGCCTGTTGCTTAAGCGTGGCAACTTGTTGGCGTAGTTTATCTAAAGCGGCAGGTTGCATGTTAAAAGTATGCCTCGTAAATTAGTTTTAATGCTAAAAGTATAACCATAGTATTAAATACTGGACGAATAAATTTACTGCCAAAACGAATCGCTGAATGTGCGCCAAACCATGCACCAAGCATGATAAAGAAGCCCATTGTAATTCCCAGTAAAAAGTTAACATGGCCAAGCGCAACAAAGGTGATCAGCGAGATAAAGTTAGAAACAAAATTCATTGAACGCGCCAAACCACAATTAAGTAGCAAACTCATTTTATAAAGCATACCGTTTGAGGCAGTCCAAAAAGTTCCCGTTCCAGGCCCCGCCAAACCATCAAAAAAGCCTAGGCTTAACCCTTGTAGCCACTGTTTAATTTTTATTGCGCGGGTTAACTTAGGCAGGTCGTCACTTTGTGTGGTACTTAAATTACCAAACAAGCTGTAGCAAGCCACTAAAATAATAATAATGGGTAAGAGCTTATTTAAAAACTCAATGCTTAAATGATCAACAATTAGTGTGCCTAACAAAGCACCTATGGCGGTAGCCATAATAGAAGCAAACCAAAATCGTGGGTTAAATAACTGTTTTTTATAATAGGTGATACTGGCCGTTAACGAGCCAAAACTGGCGGCCAATTTATTAGTGCCAAGCGTTAAATGAGGAGGCAATCCCGCCGTTAACAGTGCCGGTACAGTAAGTAATCCACCGCCGCCAGCAATAGCATCAATAAAGCCCGCTAAAAGTGCAACGCCACATAAAATAGCCCAAGTTGTTGGGTCGAGTGCAAGTTCAAACATCAGTAATCTATTTGTCTTTTAAAAGGTGGTAAGGTGTCAAGCATGGCTTTGCCATATCGTTTGGTGATTAAGCGTCTATCTAAAATAGTTATTGTGCCAATATCACTTTCTTTGCGCAGCAGTCTACCACAGCTTTGTACCAATTTCTTTGCTGCGTCTGGCACGGTTATAGATAAAAACGGATTACCGCCTTTACTTTGCACAAACTCCGCTTGTGCTTCTTCGATAGGCGAGGTGGGCACCGCAAATGGAATTTTTGTAATAATTAGGTTTTCTAAATATTTACCAGGTAAATCAAGTCCTTCAGAAAGGCTTTGGGTGCCAAATAAAATACTGCCTTTGCCTTCATCAATATTTTTAGTGTGTAATTTGAGTAAAGCTTCTCGTGACATTTCACCTTGTACTAATAAGTTAAATCCTTTTGTTCTAAGGAATTTACTTACATGGTCCATTTGCCAGTAAGAGGCAAATAACACTAAGTTGGCTTTTTTAGTGTTTAGATACTCAGGTAGTGTTTTAGCAATATGATCGCTAAATTCTTTATCTGTTGGCTCTATGCTTGACGTCGGAATTCGCAGAGTGGCTTGTTTTGGGTAGTCAAACGGGGAGGGGACTTTAATAAACTTTACCCCTTCTTCTTTAGCAAGGCCACTTTCATAGGCAAAATGATCAAATGAGCCTAGTGCGCTCAAGGTAGCAGAACATAGCACGGCTCCAGCACATTCGCTCCACAGCTTGTCTTTTAAATAGTAACCGACCTCAATGGGGCAGTCGCTAAGCAAGTGATCATGATGGCTTTTATATTCAAGTCGTTTTATCCAACGCGCATGCGGCGTGCCTTCGCCTTTAGTAGCGTAACTAAACCATAATTTATTAAGTTGTTCTAACCGGTTTATGTATTGCCCACTTTCAGCCAGAATGGGGTCGGCAACATAAGGTTTAATATCACCGTCGCTTACATCTTGTGTGAGGGTATCATGCATTTTATTCAAACAGCGTAATGCATCAAGCGTGGCTTCGCTAATGTCTTTTGCCTTAGCGTGTAGCGATTTAGGAATTTCACCATGTTCAAAGCGATAGGTATCGTCTTTTGAATATTCAAAATCGGCGTTGTCGAGAATATCGCGGACTACTTTTAAATCTTTGTTTGCATCGTTAACGCTATCGCATAATTTAAAGTTTTGCCCAATACCTTTTTGCCCAACTAACACTTTGGCCATTTTGCCACTAAATTTAGTGAGTTTGTCGAGCCAATCTATCGTGCCTTTTATGGTAGCCGCAGCAGATGAAAAGTCGCGGGTAATATGCGCAAGGTGATGCGCTTCGTCGATTACATAAATGGTGTTGTCGGGTTCGGGTAAAATTTTTCCGCCCCCTAAATCTAAATCAGCTAACAGTAACGAATGGTTTATAACCAAAACATCCATTTGCATTAACTGCTGGCGGGCGAGTTGAAAAGGACATGTTTGGTGTGCTTTCATCTGGCGTTGGCAAGCATGCTTATCGCAAGCGATTAGTCCCCATACCCTATCAGGAATGGTATCAGCCCAGCTGTCTCTATCGCCTTGCCATTTTTTGTTTACATAGGCATCGTAAAGTTGCTTTAAGCACTTAGTTTCCATATCACTTAGTGGCGATGTAAGGGTAGGCATAAACTCCATTTGAGTTTGGCTATCGCTGTTCAGCGCATTATGAAGTTTGTGTGCACAAATATATCGTTGGCGGCCTTTTACTAAATCAAATTTAAAATCGAGCCCTGAGTGCTTTTTAAAAAACGGTAGCTCTTTAGCGATTAACTGCTCTTGCAAAGCGACCGTAGCTGTAGAAATAACCAGTTTCTTTTTTTGTGCTAATGCCAGCGGCAGAGCGCCTAGGCAGTATGCTAATGACTTGCCGGTACCGGTGCCTGCTTCAATAACACAAATACGTTGTTTTTTATGGTATTCACCGGCTAATGTTTTGGCGATTTCAGCAACTAGATAGTTTTGACTACTGCGAGGGCGGTAATCGGTTAGGTTATTTGCAACATGCTGGTGTACTTGTCTAATTGTTTTTTTAAGTGAGCTCGATAGCATGTGATGATTAACCTAAAATATGTATATAATTACAGTGTATATATTAAGTGGGATCGAACATTGACACAAGCAATCTATCAGGGCTTTATTTTATCAAGGCAACAATACGGGGCTAAAAATGCACAAGGTATTACTTTGTGTTACTGGCTAAGCTCTGATCAGGGCCCGATAAAAGTGACGATTGAAAACCAGCAAGCGGTATTCTTCATCCCATTAGCAGAGCAGCAGGCAGCGAATACCTTGTTGACTAAGGCGAGTGTTAACGTCCAGTTTAATAATGTTGAGCTTTGTCACTTTAGTGGTAGCGAGTGTGTTGCCTGTTACTTTAACGATATAAAAAGCCTATACACTGCAAGAGCTCTTTTAGAGCAAGTAATGCCAATTTACGAAGCCGATGTGCGCCACAGTGATCGCTTTTTAATGGAGCGCTTTATTAAAGGAGGTGTATGGGTAACCGGTAACGCCAAAGCTCAAAACGGCTTTATTGAAATTAGTGATGCAAAGCTAAAAGCAAACACCGAGTATACGCCAACGCTTAAGTCTGTTTCTTTGGATATAGAATGCAATGGCGACGGGGTGTTATTTAGTGTTGCACTGGTGGGAAATGGTTTAGATTGTGTATTGATGATAGGTGAGCAGCAGCTGCAGCTGCAGAGCGACTCGACATTTGAAATAGACTGGTGCTATGACGAAATTAACCTACTCACCAAGCTGCAGCAGTACATTATAAATAATGACCCCGATGTTATTGTTGGTTGGAATGTTATTGATTTTGATTTTAGTTTATTGCAAGAACGCGCTGAGGCGTTAGGGCTTACTCTAAACTTTGGCCGAGATAATCAACCTTTATATATTAATAAGGGTCATTACACCCGATTAACGCTCCCAGGGCGGTGCGTCATTGATGGCATTGATACCTTGAAGAATGCCACTTATAGATTTGACAGCTTTTCGTTAGCTAATGTTGCAGAGCGGGTGCTTAACGAATCTAAATTAATAAAAACCGACAACCGATTAACAGAAATTGTTCGTCAATTTAATGAAGACAAGCTAGCTCTTGCTGCCTACAACCGCCAAGACTGTATTTTGGTTAATCAAATTTTCGAAAAATTAAAGTTATTTGAATTTGCCATAGTTAGAACTCAAATCACTGGGCTCGAACTTGAGCGCATGGGGGGATCGGTTGCCGCATTTACTAATTTATATTTACCGTTGTTACATCGCAGTGGTTATGTTGCTCCCAACTTAGGAGATCATGAGCTCTCATTTGAGAGCCCAGGTGGCTATGTGATGGAGTCGACTCCAGGGCTGTATAAAAACGTTTTGGTATTGGATTTTAAAAGCTTATATCCTTCAATTATGCGTACGTTTTGTATTGACCCGCTAGGCTTAATCGTAGGGCTAAATGAGCCAGAGCAAGCAGTTGAAGGATTTAATCAGGCATTATTTTCAAGAACGCAGCACCACCTGCCTAAATTAATTGAGCACCTGACACAAACTCGCCAACAAGCCAAAGACACTAATCAACCCATGCTCTCGCAAGCGATTAAAATTATTATGAATAGTTTATATGGCGTACTTGGCTCTAAAGGCTGTCGGTTTTACGACCCGCGCTTATCGAGTTCTATCACTTTACGTGGCCATGAGATAATGCAAACAACCCGTAAATGGATAGAAGCGCAAGGCTTTGAGGTGATATATGGTGATACCGACTCTACGTTTGTAAAACTTAGTGAAGATAAAAGCTCTGAGCAATGCAACGAAATTGGCTGCCAACTTGTTCGACATATCAACGAAAAGTGGCAAGTAGAATTAAAGCAGCGTTATGACTTAAAAAGCTATTTGGAAATTGAATTTGAAACTCATTACAGTCCGTTTTTTATGCCAACTATACGAGGTAAAAAAACAGGTTCTAAAAAACGTTATGTTGGTCAAGTAACCAAAAATAATGAGAAAAAACTTGTATTTAAAGGTATGGAAACAGTACGTAGCGATTGGACTGAGTTTGCACAAGAGTTTCAAACACAGTTATTCGAGACATTATTTACCGACAACTTCGAAATACAGCAACTGCACGATATTATAAATAGCTACACTCAAAATCTTTATAATGGTGAGTTTGACCGTAAATTAGTATATAGAAAGCGTTTAGGGCAGCACCTTAACGATTATATTAAAAATATCCCACCTCACGTTCAAGCAGTTAAAAAACACAAAGCGAGCCATCCTGAGTTTGAAATAAAACGCGGACAAGTAATCGAATATGTTTACGCAGTATCCGGCGCTGAGCTTTATACCGGTAAAAACCCCCTTAATTACCCCTTATATATCCAAAGACAGCTCGAACCCGTAGCGCAAATGATATTAAGCGCATTAAACACAACATCTGAATCTACTCAAGCTTCGTTGTTTTAGCAAACAGTAAGATGCCTATAATTTTATAATAATTAAGTGGTTGTTTGTTGTTATTTTTAAAATAGTTTTTGTAAATTGCCTCAGATGTTAACTAAGTTACTTTTTTATCAAGGTATATATGGTTGTTAATTTCTAGGGGTCTCGTTGTTCACTTTGTTTTTATTTGGTGTTTTTTGTGTTAATTATATGTTGACCGCTGCTTGTTAAAAGGATTACCATGGGAATATGGTCATCAAATCTGCATCAGCAAGTACTGATGATTTGTTAAATATAAAAAATACAATGGTATTCTAGGGAGAATCAAATGTTAAATAATAAAGTTTCAAAAGCAGTTCGCTTAGCAATTGCTTTTGGCGCAGCATCAACAGCTGCATTTTCTGCAAGCAGTTTTGCTGCTGAAGGTGCAGAAAAAGTTGAAAGAATCGAAGTTACGGGCTCACGTATCAAAAGAACAGATATGGAAGGTGCCAACCCTGTTCAAATCATATCTCGTGACGAT
Source organism: Pseudoalteromonas sp. S1608 (assembly GCF_005887265.1). Lineage (GTDB taxonomy): Bacteria > Pseudomonadota > Gammaproteobacteria > Enterobacterales > Alteromonadaceae > Pseudoalteromonas > Pseudoalteromonas undina. The sequence continues at coordinate 56,825 of NZ_PNDK01000012.1, read as the reverse complement.
CTTATCGCTTCTGGTATTGGTAATGTTGGTGATATTCTTCAAGAAATTCCTTCTGTAGCTGGTGCTGGTACAAATACAGCCGTTAACAATGGCGGCTCTGGTGCTGTTCGTGTTTCATTACGCGGTTTAGGTTCTTCCAGAACACTTGTACTACTTAATGGTCGTCGTATGGTTGCATCAGGAAGCGGCGCAAACTCTTCTGTGGATCTAAGTACAATCCCAACGGCAATTATTAAACGCGTTGAAGTCCTTAAAGATGGTGCATCTGCTATCTATGGTTCTGATGCAATTGGCGGTGTTGTTAACGTTATAACACGTGACGATTTTGAAGGCTTTGAAGCAACAGCAAGTTATGATGCTTCTACTCACGGCGGTGACGGTGAAACTAAAAGCTATGATTTTACAGTAGGTTTTACAAATGATAAAGGCGGCGTTGTAGCAAGTGCCTATTATATACAGCAGGGTTCTCAGTCTTCAGGTGATCGTGATTGGTCTAAATTTTCATTAGACATGGACGCTAGTGGAGAACTTTCTAAAGGTGGTTCTTCAGCTACACCATGGGGTCGTTACAACGGTATTGACGGCTCTATTGCTGGTGAAGACTGTTCTTCATTTACACATGGTGCAGCAAATGGCCCTGGTCAATCTGATCCAAGTGATTTTGCTAACCCAACAGGTTATGACTGTTGGAATGGTGATAAAGATGCCTATAACTTTGCCCCTGTAAACTTCCACCTTACGCCTGCTGAACGCTATGGTATATTTGTGCAAAGCAATTATGAATTTAACGATCATGCTCGTTTTTTCTCTGAGCTTAGTTTAAATCGTCGCGTTTCAGACACTAAGCTTGCACCATTACCGCTTGCACCTTTAGCTTTCTTTGGTGTGACTGATGCAAACTACTCTGCAGATAACTACTATAACCAGCAGTTTGGTCCAAAAGATAGAAATGGTAACAGTGTAGAAATTTCAGACTGGCGTCGTCGTATGGTTGAAACAGGCGGTCGTGATACACAATTCCGTGTAGATACTGTTCGTGCTGTTCTTGGGTTTGAAGGTGACATCAATGACGATTGGGGCTATGAGGTGTCATACATCTTCGGTACCAGCGACTCAACAACTAAACGCGAAGGTGGTGTAAACTTCGAGAAAGTTGCTCAAGCTGTAGGTCCTTCTTTCCAAGACACAGATGGTAGCATCGTATGTGGTACAGTTGACAATCCTATCGCAGGTTGTACTTCTTTAAATGTATTTGGTATTCCAGGTACTGATTCACAAGTTAGTCAAGAGATGCTAGATTTCATTACATTTGAGGCTCATGATTTTGGTTCAAATGAACAGCAAATTATTAGTGGTAGCGTATTTGGTAGTGCATTTGAGCTTCCTGCTGGTAGCTTAGGTATGGCATTTGGTGTTGAACACAGAGAAGAAAAGGGTGGGGATTTCCCAGACGCATTAATTGCGCTTGGTATTACTTCAGGCTCGTCTCGTCAGGAAACATCAGGTAGTTACACTGTAGATGAAGCCTATGCCGAATTTAACGTTCCTTTATTATATGACGCACCGTTAGCTAAAGTATTAGAATTAGATTTAGCTATACGTTATTCTGATTACGATACGTTTGGTGATACTACAAACCACAAAGTGGGTATTAAATGGTCTCCAATGGATGGCCTAATGTTCCGAGGTACGTCTTCAACTGCATTTAGAGCACCTTCAACATCTGACTTATTCTCAGGCTCATCTGATAATAGCCCAGAAGTTTCTGACCCATGTGCAACTAATCCAACAGCGTTCTGTATCGCTGATGGTGTTCCTGCCGCTGGTTTTGAACCTATTGGTGATCAATTATCTTCTACGCGTGGTGGTAACCCAGATCTACAGCCAGAGGAAGCTGATATCTTTACTGTTGGTTTAGTATATAGCCCTGATTTCTTTGACGGTTTATCTTTCACAATTGATTATTGGGATATTGAGTTAGAAAATGCAATTAGTACTATTGGTGAGCAGTTAATACTAAACAAATGTGCTGAGTCTGGAACTTACTGTGATCAAATTACGCGTTACACATCAGGTATTTTAGCCGGTAACTCAAGTGATATTGATGACCGAAACGTAAATGTAGGTGGCGTTGAATCGTCTGGTTATGATTTCAACGTAGCTTATGCTACAGATACTTCATTTGGTGCGTTGTCAGCTAGTTTAGATGCAACTTACTACGATGATTACACAATCACTCAAGCTGATGGTTCTACACTACAGAATGCTGGCTACTATCGCCGTAATAGTGGTGATGGTAACTTCCCTGAGTGGAAGACTAATCTAAATTTAACATTGTCTCAAGATAACTGGTCTGCAACTTATGCACTTCGTTATATTGGTGAAGTTGAAGAAAACTTTACGAATATTGACCCAGAAGATCTTGCTGATGTTAATCCTTCATTCAGAACTCAAGCAGTCACTGTTAATGGCGCTCTTGATTCTTACGATGTAATTAGAACGATTGATTCTCAAGTAATTCATAATGTTCGCTTTAGTTACTTCTTAGATAACTACACAGCAACTGTTGGTGTTAACAACGTATTTGATGAAGATCCTCCGTACGCTGCAACAGGCTTTAACGATAATACTGACCCACGTACTTATAATACAACTGGTCGTCATGTGTATTTAACTCTTAACGCTAAGTTTTAAGCTTAGAGTTTGATTAAATATAACATTCAGCGCTGATGCTTTGTATCAGCGCTTTTTATATATTAAGGATAATAAAATGAAAATAACATTTAGCTTATTAAGTATTGGATTATTAGTTTTAACAGGTTGTACTTCAATCAGTAAAGATGCATTAGCCAAGAATGATGATATGGTTTGTGAGAATATTGCTGTGACTGGAAGTAATATTAAAAAGCGCAAATGCATGTCCAAAGAGTTGGCAGAGGAACAACGCAGAAAAAATCAAGAGGCAATGAGAGAAATCAATAAAAGAGGGAATATTTACCAAGACAATAAATAATATCATGATCTTTTGTTCATATAATTTTGTAAGCAATAAGCTTTAGCTTGATTTTTAAGCAGTTGTAAGGTGTATCAATCCTGACAAGATCTGACACCTTAACTTAAAAAGTGAGAGTTATCCGTTTTGGTAAAGGTGTCGATAATTAGAAATTTAGGTCAAGCAGGCAGCTGTGCTTTCTTGATCTTTTTATTAAAAAACCAAGTGTTGCTAATTTTTGACTCAATTTAAATATGACTACGCACCTAGTAATGGCGTCGATTGGTGTGAATATACTCCTGTTACCCATATGAACTAAGGCGTTTTATTTAAGCATTTTTGATGATTAATTAAGGTCTTTGGCTTTCGCTCAAGTCATGATTTAGTACCAATACCAGTCAAGTTTCTGGTTATGTTTACACTGCGCTACAGCAAATCCATGGTATATGCTTTCACATAACAAATCCTTTATGGCTCAGACATTAGAAATACCAACATTTAAAAATGTGAGCGGTTAACCTGCAGGAACAATCAAATCTGATGGTTTTACCAACCCAGTTTTTAACTCAACATTTTAACCTAACTCGTTGTATATCCGTTAAGAAAAAGCCTTGTGTTCATCAAATGGGAAATAGTCTTTCAGCATGTGTTAACACGCTCTTGTAAGCTTATGCATAACCGTTTTAATTGCGATATATTGATCCGTTATAGCCAATTTGCGTTGGTAATATTTTTTGCTTGTTAGATTACACTGAATGGTAAAGTTAGCGGCCTCAGTAAACGCCCACGTTAAGTAACGATTACCATTCTTTTGATCTGTAGCGCCTTTCTTCTTCCCATTACTGTTTTTTTAACCTTTAACGCAGCGACAATAGGAGGAGAAATTACCTAGGCTATCAAAACGTTTAATAGTGCCTGTCTCTAACATAATGTTCAGTACTAACGTCTACCCAATCTCATCGATACTGGTTAGGCTTATAAACTCAGGGGGGAGCGATGTTTGTTATAATATGGCACTCTCTATTGTATTGATTTACTGTTGATCACAGCGTGTTAATAAGGGGTTAGAAATGACCGCTAGTTCTGTATTCATTGAGCTAAAAGCTTGTGTTTACCTGTTCAACATCCGCGGCCATTTGTTTAATTTTGTTGCTACTGAGCTTGTACCCAAGATATCGTATGCAATGATTTGGGCTAATAATAAATCACTAGTTATGAGCGATTTTATTTTTTACGCATTAAGTCGCGAACAGCCCCGAGTTCACGGAGGAAATATAGCCTTCAGGCAGAATGTTTAGATGTAGCATTGCAGCAAACCAGTGTGTCTCATTATGGTCGTCAGCATGCATCAACGAACTAATACCAATAAAAGGTTGATTCGACAACAAGCCCTTTTCACTTGTCTTTATAAGGGGATAGAAAAGATAAAATGAGAGGCATTTATTATGTAAACGTTTATAGCTAAGTGTTTCAGCCTTGGTTAAAAACTGTATCGAGAAACTCGAGGAGCTTTCTATATGGTTATCAGATCTTTAGATCAAAAAATATAAGAGGTAACTCTGATACTACACACTAACAACCCAATCATTAAACTCAAAGCAGCTTAAAACGTATAAAAAATCTATAAAGTATCGGGCATATCGCGTCATAGCTATAAAGCTGCTGCAAGTTTAGATCCTTTTAATTGCTCATTTACACTCTAATCTGTTTGGGTTTATCTGATAACTGAGTTCGCTCGTGATATGACTTTTAGTAAGACCTAGCTTTTTTTTAAACCTAATAAGTTGAATAACTACGTGCTTTTATTTGCTTAATCACTTCAATTTTGAATTCTTGGGTATAACGTTTGTCTTTGCCCATAAAACACTCCACATTAGAAATTACAATGTAATTTACTGGTGTCTGGTAAACCATGGGAAGTCCATATACCGTACCAACAAGAAGCGGTTGAACGCAACGTTTATACTTTAGGAAACTAATAAACCTGCTGTTATTTTGTTGCCTATAGGGGCGGAAAAAATTTTGATGGTAGTGAGTTTGGACATAATAAAATGAAATAAATTGCTACTGACGCATGTTAATAAGTTGATTATATGGTTGTGGATGTACGTTAAGAGATTAAATTAGTTGTGTATATTGTTAATGCTCTGTTGACCTTTATATTCTTCTAGGATTATTATAGGAACTTAGCAAGTTTATAAACATCTTGTTAAATAATAAAAATATAATAGTGTTCTAGGGAGAATCACATGTTAAATAATAAAGTTTCAAAAGCTGTTCGCTTAGCGATTGCTTTTGGTGCAGTTTCTACAGCTGCTTTTTCAGCAAGCACATTTGCTGCAGAAGAAGAAAAAGCAGAAAAAGTAGAGCGTATCCAAGTTACAGGCTCACGTATTCGTACTGATAGTTTTGCCAGTGAAGTTCCTATCGATATCATTTCGGTTGAAGATGCCGAGAATGAAGGTATTAAAACACTTGGTGATTTACTGAGAACAAGTACCGCTGCGGCTGGTTCTAACCAAATCACTTCAGCGTTGAGTGTTGGTTATGTAACTGCTGGTGGTAAAGGTACAGAAACAGTTTCACTGCGTGGTTTAGGGGCTTCTCGTACTCTTATCCTTTTAAATGGCCGTCGTGCAGGTCCTGCTGGTACCCGTGGTGAAGTATCTGGCTTTGATTTAAATACAATACCTCTTTCAACTGTTGAGCGTGTTGAAATATTAAAAGATGGTGCATCATCATTATATGGTTCAGATGCGGTTGCTGGTGTAATTAATATTATCACCAAAAAAGGCGACTCTAAAACAGTTACTGTTGATATAAGCCAACCTTTTGAGTCTGGCGGTGAAGAGCAACGTGTTAACTTCTCCTATGGTGAAGAATTCAGTAAGGGCTCCTTCCGTGTTACAGCCGATTATAAAATCACTAAAGAATTGAAACGTGGTGATCGTGACTTCTTAGCTTGTTCAGAGCGCCTTTTATTAAATGCTGATGGTACATCAGCTGATCCAATCGATCCTCGCACAGGTAAAGCACATTGTAATGAAACTGGTTACGGTTTGTGGGTATACGGCGCAGGTGCATCTAATATTGTTGGCAGCGGTCCTCAACTTGCTTACGATTATGACGGTTTCTTTGCTGAAAATAACTATGACAGCTACAATACTACAGCATCTCAGCCTGGCGATTTAACTACTCCAGATGGTTGGTATCCGGTTTCTTACGACAAAGAAAGTGATGGTTGGTGGAATATGGATCATCCTTTCCGTGACGAAGAAACGATGAACCCTGAAAATAAAGTTTGGTCTGTATATGCATTAGGTGACTATCAAATTACAGATGATATTACAGCTTACGCTGAGTTCATTCATAGTTCTCGAAACACTACAACCCAAGGCTATCGTCAATTCTGGACTGCAGATGTAGGTGTTATACCTGCAGGTCAGTTTGATGGTTTTGATGGAGACGCTTTCTTTTTACCAGTTGCATTATCTGACCACTACTCTTCAGACACAACTGTTGACTACACACGTGTTGTAGTTGGTGCTTCAGGTAGCTTAGGTTTTTGGGACTGGGATGTTTCCTACCAAAATAGCTACAATGATGGTGAATATAAGAATGACATCTTCTACCGTGACTCTTTGGTCATGGCTCAAGAAAATACTGCCAACGGAACTTCGTGTAATGGTGAAGTTACTGAATTTTCTCAAAAAACATGTGTAGATTTACCGTGGACTGATCCACAATTTTTATATGGTAATCCTTCAGATGAAGTAAGAGATTTTATTTTTGGTGAAGATGTAGGAAACACCATTTATAAGCAACAAACTTTTGAAGCTTACATGACCGGGGACGTAATGGAGGTTCCGGCTGGAACAATTGCGACTGCGTTTGGTATCTCAATTCAAAAAGACGAAATTGATGACACGCCAGGAGAGAATACAATTAACGGTAATTCTTGGGGATTATCTGGCGCTGGTAAAACTGCAGGTTCACAAATATCTCGTGCAGTTTATGCCGAGTTTAAAGTTCCATTGTTAAGCGATATGGACTATGTTGATTCATTAGATCTAACAGCTTCAGCGCGTTGGACTGACGTTTCTACTTACGGTAACGATACAACATTTAAACTAGGTTTAAATTGGGTTATATATGACGGTTTAAGTGTTCGTGCTAACCGTGGTTCTTCTTTCCGTTCACCAGCTTTGTTTGAATTGTTCCTAGCAGATCAAAGTGGCTTTAATGGTCAGCTATCAATAGATCCATGTTTAGATTGGGCAAGTGAACAAGCTGCAGGTAATATTACTGATACAGTTGCTAGCAACTGTCAAGCTGATGGTGTACCAGCAGATTATACTGCTGGCGGTAGCTCTGCAATTATCTACACAAGCGGTGGTGCAGGTCGACTTAAAGCTGAAACTGCAATCAATGAAAATATTGGTATCGTTTGGAGAAGCCCAGAAGACACTTTTGCTGCGTCAATTGATTACTACGACATCGTAATTTCAGACGAAGTTACAAGCCTTTCAGGTAGCCAAATTACTGGTAGATGTTACGACTCAAAAGACTTTGCAAATGAGCCTCTTTGTGACTTATTTACTCGTCGAAACGGTGATAATAACGACTATGGTATTGATGAAGTTAGAAGCGGTTATGTTAACGTCGCAAGTCAAATTGCACGTGGCGTAGATTATAACTTTACATACCAAGATGACTTCGACTTTGGTTCACTTCGCATGCGCTTAGAGCATACAATGCAAATTGAACGTAAATATAAGTTATTCGAAGATAGTGAAGAAAATAACTACGTAGGTGAGTTAGGTGAGCCTAAGCACACTGGCAATGTTTCTTTAACATATTCTAAAGATGACTACAGCTTAACTTGGACGACTCGTTACGTAGATTCAACCAACGATTACGAATACTACAACGATTCGAAAGAAACTACTTACCGTGGTGAAACAGTATATACAACTCGTGATACTAAGTGGGTAACATACCATGCTCTATCAGGTACAGTTAACACTGATATGGGCTTAAAAGTTACTGCTGGTATAGCTAACTTGTTCGATAAAGAGCCACCAATTTTATCAGCAAGTGGCACACTCAACGTTGGTAATGCCGCACTATATTCACAATATGACAGAATAGGTCGTCGTTTCTTTGCGAACGTAACCTACAACTTCTAATATTTGAATGCACAATAAAGCTCTCAATTTGAGAGCTTTTTTTATTTTAAGGATTGAATAAATGTATCGCTTGTTTTTTCTACTAGCTTTGTTTTCAAGCTTTGTCGTAAATGCGGGAAAAGTTGATGAAGCAATCTTATCAGCCTACGCAAAACACTCTCAATTTATTGATATTAAAATCTCTCCTACGGGAGAATATTTAGCATCTACTTCACGTAATGATGAAGGAATTATTAGTTTAACGGTTTTAGACCTGACTAAAAATAAAATAATTTCTGTAACTAGAGGAAAAGGGGATGAGTCTGTTAGTTCATTCTCATGGTTAAATGACGAACGTCTATTACTAACTATGGCCAGAGAGGTTGGCTCATTCGAGCAACCTAGACCAACAGGCGAACTAATTGCGATGGATGCTGATGGTGGTAAGAAAATAATATTAACAGGTCCTAGGGCAAAGTCTGGCGATATTCGTTTCTCATCAATTATAGATTACCTACCTTCTGAGCCAAATCAGGTATTAATTTATAGTGTAGAATGGACTGCTGCTGAACCTTACCTTGATTTATACAGAATGAAAGTCACCACTGGCCGAAAACGTGGTGTTGGTCGAGTACCAATGCGTGTGTTTAAAGGCAGTAATGTTTCAGTATTTACGAATGATGACGGAGATGCACTTGCTGCGCAGGGCGTTAACCCTAATAAAAACAATAAAGCTGTATTAATGGCTAGAGTAAGTGTTGATGATGAATGGAAGGTTATTCATGAAAGCGAACAATTTGAAGGCGGCTTTTCCGCAATTAAGTTTATTGATGATGAAACTCTAGTTGGTTTAAGTGACTTAGAAACTGATACTAAAGCAATCGCTACTTTTAATATTAAAACAAAGAAACATGTTGTTCTTGCTGCTCATAATGAGGCTGATCTAAATCCTATATTTGGTTTTAACGAACACGGAAAGTTAGGCGAAGTTATTGCTGGTATGTATGAATATAAAGACATAGGGTCAGTATATCTTGATGGTTCAAAAAATCCTGAAAGCCAAGCTTTAGTTAAAAGTTTGATGGGTACATTTAAAGATCAAGTGGTCAGAGTTACTTCGTCTACAAAAAATAATGAAACAATGATATTGAGTGTTTCATCAGCGAATAACCCGGCAAAATATTATCTTTTTGATAATAAAAAGCGTAAGCTTTCAGCATTGACAGCTAGTAAACCTTGGCTTAAAAAGTCATTAGTGCCTCGCACTCAAATTATTACCTATAAAAACCGTGATGGAAACTTAATCACCGGCTTATTAACTTTACCATCAGGTGAAGCTAAAAACTTACCATTTATATTGATGCCTCATGGTGGCCCCCATGGTATCAGTGACTCTATTGCAAATTTAAACTCAGATGCAAAAGTATTAGCTGCACATGGTTATGCAGTGCTTCAGCCTAACTATCGTGGTTCAGGTGGCTATGGACGAGAGTTTTTGGTGAGTGGTTTTCAAAACTGGGGAACTACTATGATCGATGATATGACTGATGGAACACAGCATTTAGTTAAAAATGGCACCATTGATTCTGATAGAATGTGTGTATACGGTGGTTCTTATGGTGGCTACGCTGCTTTACAAAGTGTAATTAGAGAACCTGATTTATATAAATGTTCAATTGGGTTTGTTGGTGTTTATGATTTAGATTTAATGTACACCGAAGGTGATATTAAAGAAAATGATTCAGGAATCAACTATTTAGATAGAGTTTTACCAAAGGGTGAAGCAAGAATAGCTCAATCGCCAGTACATAATGTAGATAAAATTAAAGTCCCTATTTTTATTATTCAAGGTGAAGAGGATGTTAGGGTTCCTAAAGAGCATGCATTTAAGCTAAGGGATGAGTTGAAAAAGCGGAACTTTACTTACCAATGGATGATGAAAAGTGGCGAAGGACATGGTTTTTATAAACCAGAAAATAATATTGAGCGTTGGACAGAAATGCTCTTATTCTTAGATAAATACATTGGCAAGTAACATAAAGATATGTTGATTTATTATACACTTTAATTACTTTGACCAATAAATATGTGCCAGTATACAGTTGCTGGCACTTTTAGTTTTAAATACCAGAGAGTTAATATTTATTTTTTGTTAAGCTTATCCTCACCTCCATTGTATCCAGCTATTTATGACCTACACCCTTAGACCCTACCAGAGCGAAGCGGTTGAACGCACCGTTTTACACTTTAGAAAAACTAACGAACCTGCTGTTATTGTTTTACCTACAGGTGCGGGTAAAAGTTTGGTGATAGCTGAACTTGCGCGTATTGCTAAACAAAAAATATTGGTGTTGGCGCACGTAAAAGAATTAGTGGAGCAAAATGCTCAAAAATATAAAAGCTTTGGTCTTGAGGCGAGCATATTTTCCGCAGGACTCAAAGAGAAGTCGTTAATCCACCAAGTTACTTTTGCCAGTGTGCAGTCGTTATCGCGTAATCTAAATAAACTTAATGAGCACTACTCATTACTTATTATTGATGAGTGTCACAGAGTAAATGGCGAAAAGAAAAGCCAATACGGAAAAGTTATCAATGCACTTAAATCTCACAACCCTGAATTAAAAGTATTAGGTTTAACCGCGACGCCTTACCGACTAGGGCTAGGCTGGATTTATCAGCATCATTACCATGGCTTTGTGCGCGGTAATAAGGAAAGCCCATTCAAACGCTGTATTTTTGAATTACCTTTGCGTTATATGATCAAGCATAACTACTTAACTCCCCCTAAAGAGGTTGATGCTGCAATTAGCCATTATGACTTTTCATCTTTAACTAGCAATGCATTTGGGCAGTATAGTAATGAGGATATGAATGCGCTGTTAAAAAAATCGACCCGTGCAACTCAAACAATTCTGCAGCAGGTTATTCAATATAGTGAGAACCGCCATGGCGTGATGATATTTGCTGCTACGGTTATGCATGCACAAGAGGTAATGACTTATTTACCCGAGGATCACAGTGCGCTGATCACTGGAGATACTTCTAATAGCGAGCGCGATAAAATAATTAAGCAATTTAAAGCTCAACAATTAAAGTACTTAGTGAATATATCGGTACTGACAACGGGCTTTGATGCTCCCCATGTTGATTTTATTGCTATTTTACGGCCCACAGAGTCAGTAAGTTTATACCAGCAAATTGTCGGTAGAGGTTTAAGGTTGGCTGAGGGTAAAGATGATTGTTTAGTAATTGACTATGCGGGCAATGGCTTTGATTTATTTTACCCAGAGGTGGGTGATAAAAAAGGCGATAGTGATAATGAACCCGTGCAAGTGCTGTGTCCTGGGTGTGGCTTTGCCAATATATTTTGGGGTAAAACAGACGCTGATGGCAAAGTAGTTGAGCACTTTGGTAGGCGTTGCCAAGGCTTATTAGAAGACGATAATGGGGTAAGCGAGCAATGCGATTATCGTTTTCGTTTTAAAGAGTGTGAGCAGTGCGGCGCACAAAATGATATTGCTGCTCGAAAATGCCATGACTGTGGTGCTGTGATGGCCGATCCTGATGATAAGCTTCGTAATGCGTTAAACCTTAAAGATGCATTAGTACTTCGTTGTAGTGGCTTGAGTGTGACTAAACTTAAAGAGCAATTGTTAAAAGTTACTTATTTTGATGAAGACGGAGCCAGTTGTGATGAAGTTTTTGATTTAGCAAACAAAGGATCACAGTATTACTTTAATAAGCAATTTGGTAAGCGTGTAGGGCAGGGACAGTCACCAATTGAATTTATCAGTGCAGAGCAAGTTATAAAAGCCCAGTTTGATTTAATACCACCGGATTTTGTGATTGCTCGAAAAAGTAAAAAGTATGGCTGGAAAGTAGCAGATAAACTTTTTGATTATAAAGGCAGCTTTAGAAAAGCAAACCAGCTAAGCCGATAGGCTAAGCTGGATATCTCATTCATCATGAAATTAGGGTTATACTTCTTCTGCGTCTAATCCCCAACCATCGCCATAACCATTTAAGCTATTAGCGATACTTTCAATATATTGTTCTGCTTGGCCTAAAAGTGCATGCTCTGGAACCATTTGTACATGGGCTATTACCTCCCAAACACCGGTATCTTTACATTTCTCAACATCAGCAGTTTGCACTAATGCATCGTTTACAATCTCAGTTGCAAATTTTTCGGCATCAGCCTGTTGTTCAAATAAAATGTAAAAATCAATTTGTTGCATTTTACTTAAATCTACACCGGCGGCGGAAATTTCAGCAAGAAGCTGGCCATTATCATCATCAGGAAATTGCATTTAAAACTCATAAATTAGTGTTTATTCATTAGCACTATTGTAACCAAAATAAATCAGTAAAGCGCAAGAATTTTTAGTTAAGCTCAAAGCAGTTTAAAAGATTCGCATAGAGCCAGCTAATATTTTAGACGCTGATAATGATTAAGTTAATGTTAGGCTCATTATCGCTATGCTATTATTGTGTCGTTAATTTGTTGTTTTTTATGGGTACATAGTAAGGATGATTACTTGTTCAATCAGTTTTTAAAATCCGTTATTTGTTTTTGCTTATTTTTGAGCTTTTTCGCTATTGCAGCTGACAATAAAATTGAAGATTATGAAATAAAAGGAATTAGTGGAGAGTTAGAAAACAACGTTGCTCTTTATTTAAAACCCTTTGTGGGTGAAAAACCAACGCGCTCACTGCGTCGTTACGCTAAATCGCAAGTTGAAGATAGCTTAAAGGCATTAGGTTATTACAGTTCAAATGTGACTATCGATTTTAATAAAGAGCATGAGCTTGTTGCGACTATTGAGCGCGGCTCCGCAACCCGTATTGAGACGCTTAATATTAGCGTTAACGGGGAAGCTAAACATGACCCATTAATTCAGCAAGTTATTGAAAGTTTAGAGTTAAAGCAAGGCGACATTTTAAATCATGGAATGTATAGCGCAGCCTACAAAAAAATTGAATCCGTTTTGTTGGAGCATGGTTACTTTGACGCAAAATGGCCTGCCCGAAAATTTGAAGTGTCATTAAAAAAACACAGCGCTATTATTACCTTTACCATTGAAAGTGGTGTGCGTTATCGCTTTGGTGATGTGTTAATTACCAATCAAAGCCCAGCAGAAAAATACATTCGCTCTTTAGCTCCGTTTGAAATGGGTGAGCACTATAAAGCATCTAAGATTGCTGACTACAACCTAGATTTATCGAGCACTCCTTATTTTACAAGCGTGCGTGTTTACGCTGATATTTCAGCTAGAAAAAACAGCCAAGTGCCTATTAAAGTGGACGTATTACATAAGCCCGCGAATAGCTACGAAATTGGTGGCGGGTTCAATACCGAACTGGGTCCAAAGGTACGGTTTAAGTGGAGTAAACCATGGATCACGGAGCAAGGACACTACCTAGAAAGCAATCTTAATATTGCAAAAAAACAACAAGATATTTCTATGGCGTATACCATCCCTGTTAATAATCCGAATGATGATTTATGGCGTTTATCAGCAGGCTATAAGCTCGAAGATGAATTAGCCGACAATATTTACAGTGAAATTTTAACCGCGCAGTTGCAAAGGCAATGGCTCACCGAGCAAAAATGGATAAGAACTGCATTTATCAGGCGCGAACAAGAAACCTATCGGATTGGCGACGGGCTAGAACGCACCACAGAAATGTTATTACCAGGTGTCAGTTATGCCCGAAAGCAATCGAAGGGAGGAACCACCCCTTATTCGGGAGAGCAGTGGTCTATATCGGCAGAGTTTGGTCTCGATAGTGTACTCTCCAGTACCAATATTGTTAGGGTGCAATTACAGCATGCATGGTTGCGCACTTATCTTAATAAGCACCTTGTGTTTTTAAAAGCAAACTTAGGGGCCATGTTAGTTGACGATATTAACAATGTTCCATATTCATTAAGGTTTTATGCTGGTGGCGATCAAAGTGTGCGTGGCTTTGCTTATCAATCAATCTCACCAGAAAATGACAATGGGGATCGCATCGGCGGTAAATATTTAATCGCGACGACTGCTGAATATAATTACCAATTTGCCAAAAACTGGCGAGCAGCTTTATTTGTTGATGGAGGGACGGCGACCAATGATTTTTCTGAGCAATTTGAAATAGGTGCAGGGTTTGGTTTTCGTTATTTAACGCCTATAGGACCAATAAGAATAGATCATGCGTGGGGACTCACTAAAGAAAGCAAAAGCACTCGTTTAAGTATTACCATAGGGCCGGAAATTTAATGTCTGTATTTAAAAAAGTCACTGCAGCACTTAGCACCTTAGTTGTTGCTGTATTAGTGACGTTGTTTTGCGTTGTTTTTACAGCTCCAGGTAACCAGCTAATTGCTTATAGCGCCAATAAGTTAGTTGATGGCTTAAAAATTGAAATAAATAACGGCCGTTTTTTATATAATGATGCGTTTAATTTTCGCTTTGAGCGTGACGGTTTATTACTTGATGCTCAGCAGCTTAAACTAGATTTATTTTGGTGGCACTGTGATGGTATGTGTATTGATAACTTAAGTGCCCGGTCTATAAAACTAAACTTACCAGCATCGTCATCTAATTCTCCTGATACATCTAACGAACCGTTGGAACAAATCAGTTTGCCATTTAATATTGCACTTAAGCGTTTAGCGGTCACTGAGTTTGTGTTAAGTCACACAAGTGCAAACGTAGTTGTTAATAATGTGGAGATTGCTGCAAAGGCACAAGGTGCTGATATTCAAATTAAAAACGTGAATATTCCGAGTGTTTTAATCGCGTTAAAAGAGCAGCCTGGAGAAAATACAGCCAGTTCTACCCCAATTACTGAGTTACCAGCATTACCTAATATCGCATTTATGTCGCCACTCAATATTTACCTAGAACAGTTTAATATTGCGCAGTTCACGGTGGAGCAGAATGCACAGCAAAATGTGGTAAATAATATTGCGCTACAAATGAAGCTAATAGGTTCTGAGATTAACGTTGCTTCATTGTCTGCAAATTATCAGCAGTGGCAGCTTAATACTGCACTTAACGCAAAGCTTAAAGGCCGCTTACCAATTAATGGCGATATCAGTCTAAAAGGGCATGGTTATGATGCCAATATACAAATAGGCGGAGACTTAGAAAAGCTCAATGTAGATATAAAAAGCAGTGAATCATTTCCTTTTGAACTAGCTGCTACGGCTAATCTTAAACAACCAAATTATCCATTTAGTGTTAATGGCGATGTAGAGCAGTGGATTATCGAAACAGCAAGTAAAGAGTTAAAGATAACCGACGTAAAATTAACCGCACAAGGCAATGCTAACGATTATCAATTATCGTTATTTGGTAATAGTCAGTTAGGTGCTTATCCAACTGTGAATTTTAACAGTCAAATTAATGGCTCACTGAGCGAAGCACACTTAAAAAATTTAGCCCTTAAAGCGAATGAGAGCCAAGCTACTATCCAAGCGAATATCGACTGGCAAAATGGGATTAGTGCTAACTTTAGCGGCGCGCTATCGAGTTTAAAAGCGCAATACCTCACTGACACACTTACCAGTGATATTTCAGGGCAGTTTAAAGGGGCATTTGTTACCAGTTCAAATAGCTGGAAATTAAGTATGGATGACACCCAATTAAGCGGGTTACTAAATGATGTACCGCTTAATTTTGCTGCTCAATTTAACTTAAATGATGAACTTAAAGCCACTGTAAATAAATTTAACCTTAGCAGCGGCACAAACAGGTTAACCTTAACCGGCGAAGTTGATCAGCAATGGCAGATTAATGGGACTATTGCGCTGCAAAGTAATGATGATGCAAAGCTTCCGTTTATTGCTAACGGTAAAGCCGATTTAAGTATAAGAGGCGAGCGGTTGACGCCTGCAGTTGATTTAGCGTTAAAGCTAGAGCAGTTTATTTATGACGAAATTAATATTAATAAGTTGGCGTTAAAAGCACAGTTAGACACCGCTACCGATTGGCAAACAGATATCAGCGTTAGTCTTGATTCAGCGCGTGTTATGCATCATCAAATTAATAAAGTGGAAATAGTCGGCAGTGGTGATAAAACCGATCATCAACTGAGTGCATCTATTGATGCTGATGCTGGGGCTGCTTCGTTTGAACTAAATGGCAAACTTGCTAACGCGATTTGGCAAGGTGAACTCAGTAATATTAGTGTAAGTGATAAAACGCTTAGCTTTGAAAATGCTAAAGATATAGCTGTAACTATAGATTCGAAAACGGGCGACTTTGATGTGAGTGCGCATTGTTGGCAATCGAGTAATAGTAAGTTATGTATTGATAGATTAAATCAAACCCGCGAATTAGGCCAGCTTAACGTAAAACTGGCCAATCTTGCATTGCGAGAGCTAAAACATTGGTTACCAGAGAATGTAATAACACGTGGTGATATAGCGGGAGACTTTGCTGCTAATTGGCAAGCAGGCACACTTAAAACTCTACGCGCTAATTTAAATTCATCAGGGCTTAACGCGGTACTTATTAACGAAGAAGATCGATTTAAGCTACCTATAGAAACGCTAAGCATAAGCGCTTTTTCTGATGCTAAGGTTGGCCAAATAGAAGCTAATATAGAATCGAGTGTTTTGGGTAAAGTAACGACTAAAGTTAATATTGATGATATTCAAAATAAGCAAACGCTTAACGGTAATATTCAAATTGATAAAATTTTATTGTCTGATATACAGCCATTTTTAAATACGTTCGAGCAGCTTAATGGCGCCATTCGTGGGCAAGTTGCATTAGCAGGCACACTAAAAGATCCTTTGTTAGAGGGAAATTTAAACATAGAGAATATCAACCTAGAAGGTGAACAACTGCCTGTTGCCCTTAAAAACTCCAGTATTAATGTGGCGTTTAATAAGTCCACCGCCACCATTGAGGGAGATTTAAATGACCCTCAAGGCGGACAGGTAAAATTAACGGGGAATGTTGATTGGCAAGGTGAACAACCAGCTGTAAATATGAATGTAGTCGGCAGTGAGTTTTTTGTAAGAGCGCAACAAGGCGTGGTGTTTAAAGTATCACCAGAGTTAAAAATAAGTTTAGCTGACAATGCACTTAAGCTGGCAGGTGATGTTGTAGTGCCTTATGGTCGAATAGAAATTGAAGAGCTGCCAGAGGGGGCTGTACAGGTTAGTGATGATGAAATAATTTTGGATCAAACTACGCAAAATACTAAAAAAGCCCCATTTAACTATGATATTGATTTAAAAGTAACGGTTAAAAATGATGTCAGAGTAGCCTCATTTGGACTTGAGTCTAAAGTAGTGGGTGATATGGATATCAAAATGAGCCAAGACTCACCCATTATTGCCATTGGTGAGCTTAATTTAATTGAAGGAACTTACTTGGCATTTGGTCAAGACTTAATAATTAGAACCGGGCAAATTGGTTTCAGTGGCGCAATAGATAAGCCTCATTTAAATATTAAAGCCATTCGCAACCCAAATAATACCGCCGATGGTGTTATTGCAGGTGTTACTTTAACTGGCAGTGTTGAGCAGCCAAATTTAAAAGTATTTTCAGAGCCGGGCATGGACCAAGCACAAGCCCTAGCGTATTTGCTGAATGGTCAACCATTAGGAGAGGGCGACAGTTCAACGGATGCAATGTTAACTCAATTACTACTTTCTCAAGGAGTGAGCCGAAGCGAAAGCTTAGTGTCTAAAGTCGGTGAATCGTTTGGCTTGTCAGATGTGAGCTTAAGCTCTAAAGGGAGTGGCGAGCAAACAAAGGTAGAAATATCAGGTTATTTAGCACCGAGTTTGCAGGTTAAATATAGCGTGGGGGTATTTGAGTCGCTCAGTGAAGTGGCAGTGCGTTATCAGCTAATGTCGAAGTTATATATAGAAATAACCAGTGGCCTGTATCAAAATGTCGACATACTGTATAAATTCAATTGGGATTAACCTTTATCTACCAATACCAATACCAATAATAAAAAGGAAAAGGTATGAAAAAATTCGTAATCACTATTATAGCGTCGGCTTTGCTCGGCGGATGTGTCCAGCAAAGCACTTTGCCATCAACGCCAGTTAAAAGCCTAACCAGTAGTGAGATTATTGCTGCTACAACAGATGAGCAATGGCGATGGGTAGATCCTGAGAATATTTTAAAACTAACCCTACCTACCGGTGCTGCGTATATTGAGCTCAATCCAGCGCTTGCGCCAAAACACAGTGCCAATATTAAAAAATTGGCACGACAGGGCTTTTATCAGGGCACTCATATTTATCGTTTTGTGGAAGGGTTTGTTGCTCAAGGTGGTGATAGCACGGGTAAAAAGTTAACTAAAACCAAAAATAGCACAGTACCTGCCGAGTTTTATTTAACCACCAATAAGCCGCTTATGATCACTGAACTGGGTAGGGATGGTTATGCACCAATAACTGGGTTTTTAAATGGTTTTGCGGTGGCGCAAAATGAAACACGTGATCAAACATGGCAAATTCATTGCCATGGTGTCTTTGCAATGGCGCGCGGCAACGATATTAATAGTGCCAGCACGGAATTTTTTGTCACCATAGGGCAAGGTCCACGTTATTTAGACAAAAATATCACCGTATTTGGGCGAGTACTTACAGGTATGGCACATTTTCATCAGCTAGCGCGCACACCTAAAGGTGGTAGCGAGTTTAATCCTATTACAGATTTACAAGTATTAGCCGACGTTAGCAGCGATCACAGCCGATTTAAAGTAATGAAAACAGACTCAGATGCATTTAAACAGTTAATTTCAGCACGAGGTAGTCGTAGTGAGGAATGGTTTGCGTATAGCCATAATTACATTGATGTGTGTGGGATGCCTGTACCAACTAAGCAACTTAACGATTAAAAAAAGGAGCCTCAGGCTCCTTTTTTTTTTAGCTTATTGACGGTTTATTTTTACCGCAAAAGGGGTATCGTTATGATGCGTTGAGCGATATGGATTAATATCAAGGCCGCCACGACGCGTATAGCGCGCGTAAACTTCAAGCTCTTTAATATTCAATTGAGTGGTTAAGTCGCTATAAATACGCTCCACACATTGCTCATGGAACTCATTATGGGTCCTGAACGAAATTAAATAGCGTAATAATGACTCACGACACACTTGCTCACCAGTATAACGAATAATAATGCTGGCCCAATCCGGCTGTGAAGTAATTAAACAGTTCGATTTAAGCAGGTGACTATGCAAGGTTTCGCTAACCACTTTATCGCTTTGTGATTTTAGAGAATGTGCATCAATATGGTAGTTATCTATTTCAATATCTAACTCATCAATACACTCACCTGGAAGCGGTGTGCAAGGAATACAATTATAATCATCAGCGCTGTATAAGGTTACCTTTACCGGGCTGTTTACCGCATTTGATAAGTCGTCAATTAAATGTTGCTTAACAATGTCAATACTTCCAAAGCGACTTTGGTTAAAGCTGTTCAGATAAAGCTTAAACGACTTTGACTCTATAATGTGACTACTTTGACATTCGAAAGTAAATATCGCCACCGCAACTTGTGGTTTGCCTTTGGTATTTAACCAAGATAGTTCGTAACCGGTCCAAATATCTTGGCCTTTGAATGGTAATGCGGCTTCATCAATACTCAACGCGTCGCGATTAAGCTTGCGAGCAATAGGAAAAAGCAAGCTGGGCGTGTATTGATCTACATACTCAGTAGATTGACCAAGTACGCTGCCTTTAAGATCGGGAGAATTGCTGTAATCTGTCATGTTTGCTCTTAAATAGTTACAATGCGGACATTATATCTAAATTAAATGAGTTTCACAGTATGTCTGTTGCAATGCAATTAGCCCAACTTCACCAACGCTTTAGTGAAAAAACCATCAAAAATACACAAAAGCAGCCACTCATCGCCCACGATGAGCAATGGCCAAGTCCTTGTGAAATAGGCACAGCCGATGAGAACGGTATGATTCAATGGCAAGCGATAGTGAGAGAGCCTGCAGGTTCTTTGGCTGATCTCGCTAACGCATTAGAGCTTGAATTTCCTGATGAACTTAGCCAGTTTTATGGCCATATGTTTGCTGGCAGTATTTTAGCCAGCGTTGATGGCCATCAAGTAGAATTATTACAAGCGTGGAATGAGGATGACTTTGACTTACTGCAACAAAATATCACGGGTCATGTTTTAATGAAGCGAAAGCTAAAGCAAGCGCCAAGTGTTTTTATTGGTTTAACTGATCAAGATGATTTACTTGTTACGGTATTAGTGGAAACAGGTGAGGTGTGCCTAGAGTATGTAGGTAAAAAGCCACATCATGTACTCGCCAAAAACCTCAGTGAATTTATAGCGTCGTTGGCAGTATAATTATAAGGTAATTTTAAGGTGTGATGTTTTAGAAATAGCACCTTAAATATGGGATTTATTGAAAATCCCATGAAATATTAGACACTAAACCACACGGCTCACACCTAAAATCAAATAAACCAAACCATGGCTCAGGTAATTTCCATTCACCTTGGCAACTTGGGCATTTGCGCTTAAGCTCCGAGGCTTTATCGACACCACCTACACGATATAAGTAATAGTAAACAGGCTTTTTAGTTAAAAAGCTGATGCGTTTGCTAATATCTTTACCTCGGCGATACAAATCACTTTGCGTGCTGGCTATTTCCTCTAGTGCAGGAAATTCACAGCGAGTTGCGCCATTAATTTGAATTTGATCACACGCTTGCCAGTCTTCTTGCCATTTAATCAGGGTTTTATAATCGCCATTGGCAATTGCTGGAATATTAAATAGCGGAACGGGTAAAAAGTCATCGCCACAATACAGCGGGCTGCAGGTGTGCACATACGTAGTATATAAAATATAGCTTGAGGGCTCTTTACAACCATCGGCACCGTTTGAGTGAATGTCTTGACCTATTATTTTCACCTTTGGTGCTAACAAGCCTGCATCATGGAGCTTTTCAACACTGTGCTTTACAAATGCGCTGTTGTTAAGAGGGTGCATAGCGTCCTCGGTCGGACACATAACGCGAGTGATAAAATAGCCATCTTTTAACACCGTTGGAAATTCTTCTCCAATGATTTGGCCATTAAAGCGTAATGCATTTACCAAGCGATTTATTGCTTGCTCGGCTTGCTCCAAGGTGGTGTCTTGGTAGCAGTCAAATGTTAAATCAACAACAAACATTTATAGTCTCAAATTATTTTGGCGCGAGCAGTGTAAGTAATTGATCTAACTTTTGCTCAATTCTATCTAATTGAGAGTTGTTTTGATCTTCATTACTGGCACTTTGCTTTGGGGGTTTCATTAAATTATAAATTGAATCAGGATTATTCTTATATTGACTCACCGCAGCAATAATAACCGGCATTGGGGTCGGTGTTGTTAAACGACTTTTAGTTAGTGCAACAGTGGGAACTTTGCCTTCATCAAGAAGGACTTTAATAGCTTCAAATACAGCAGCATTCATTCAATTATAACTCTTTTATAAAGTAAGCTCGCAACATTGACGCTGCGAGCGGGTATGGTATCAATAAAGTGGCTAAGGCACATTAAAATGCGCCATAAAATTAATTATTTTTGACGAAGACGTACGTCTAGTTCATCAATTACTTCACTCCAATCGCCATCAACCGCTAGCGATTCGGCAATAAAATGTTGTTGGGCTTCATCCCAAAAGGGAGCATCTTGCAACAAGGTTGTATCGGCAATGGAGTGCGAGGCAATAAATGCATCTATTTGCGCATCCGAATCCGGCAGTCCTAGTTGGGCGAACAAGGTATTAATAGTATGTTTTGTTGTATCCATAATAATGCTCCTAAATGAATTAATATGTATTAACTCTAGGGGGGAATGGTATATCTAGCCAGTTTAACCCTTACTGAATCTATGCTTTATTTACTCAATAGTAAGTCGCTAAAGCATGATCTGACTCAATGCAGTGGATGAGCGTACTAACTAAAATGTAAATTCGCTTACTTGTCTCACTTAGGTATATAGTTATATAAGCATTTGGTCATCGTTGTAGTTCAAAATTAATCCCTTATGCGTTACTTGGCGTAACGATGGGGGTGTAAAATAACAAAGGAAATAAAATGACAGCCACAGCAGAATCGACAGACGCCTTTAGTGTTCAGCATATTGCACCAGAGGATATAAGCACAGCAGCCAGCCTGATATATCAGGCATATCAAAACGATCCTATTTTACAAACACTGCTAGGGTATAACGAAGACAACCCGCTCGATTATGAAAAAAAATTACGTGCACTTATCCGTGAAGAGCTCAGTAGCTTTTGGCAAGAGAAGCAGCCTTTAATCGGCCTTTACCGCAATGATAAATTAAAAGCGGTTGCCTGTGTGTTTGAGTCAAATAGCCAATTACAAGCTGAGCGTTATTGGCATTGGCGATTAAAACTGATGCTAAGTGCAGGTTATTTACAAACGAATCAATTAATTGAAAAAGAAAAAACCATTCGTGACGCCTTAAAGCCGCAAGGGAATTATTACTTTTTAGCGTTTATTGCGGTTGATCCACACTTTCACGGGCAAGGGTTTGGTCGCACTTTACTTAAAGGTTTAGATGGCTTAATACACGATAATCTTGAGTCTTCTGGTATAGCGGTATTTGTGACTCGTGACGAGCATACGAAATTTTTTAAATCGCAAGGCTTTGAGCACTTTAAACAACTTTCATTTAACCAAGTTAAGGGTGAATTACTATTTAAAGTTGCTAATGCTCAATAAAGGTAGTTGTTCATAATGGCGTATCTGTAAGCCTATGTCCCAAATCGGGCACACCAGTGTGAGATATATCCTACATTAGTGTGCTCTTTGTCAGTTTAAATCCATTATTTATCCGTTTATAAGCATCAAGCTTCTGTTATTTATAGCTATTTTAGTTTTTTCAATTTTGTGACATTAAATTTTTTAGTTTTCCTCACTATTATACCCAGCCGTTTGGTTTAAACTTTACTTTGTCAAGACGACATAGCTCAATGACTGAGCTAATGCCATGGATATGGAATCAGGCAGCATAGTAGTGACTAGCAGGAAGCGTAAAGGACAAGTTAACACGGATGCAAGGATGAAACAGGAAGTACATGAAGTACTAAAATAGCTAGGAGCTATTTAAAGGATACCAAGGATGATGCGATAGGACATTGCAGGAGCGTTAGTTTACGCAGGACGGCCAAGGCGGCAAGAGGATATTGCAGGATGCAATGGAGGGCTAACACGGTAGTTTGCTCGTTCAGTGGATGATAAACAAGGATCAGGTAAAGGATACCTTACAGGATGTTGGCAATTAGGGCGTAACTGAGGTTACGCCTTGGTTTTTTGTTTACAAAAATTATATCTTATGTGGTGGCACAACCACACTTTTTAGCTTTTCATCTTCCATGATTAACACTCCCTGATAAGCATTTTCACCATCGCTTGAAAATTCAAAAATAAATTCGCTTTTCATGCCCGGTTTACCACTTTTTAAAATGCCAAACCGACGCTTGCTACAAGCCACACTCATTAGTTGTACCTGCAATTGCTCACTTTGGCGTTTGGCATGAACGTTCGCTGCTTCGGCTATTTTACGATTTAGCCAAAAAAAATAAATTACAGCCCCAATAAGTATGAACGTCCATAAACTAGCCATTTAAGAGAATAACCTTCCAATTGCGCGAGCTAACGTCTCGCTTCTGTTTTCTTTACGTAGTAATGCTAATAAATGTGGGCGAATAGTTGGAATTGCAACTAAATCTGCAAAAATGCTGGGAAATAACTCAGCTATTTTCTCATGGTGCGCACAGTTATCCATAAATACATGCAAACGCTGTGGCTCTTCTAATTGTTTAAAGCAGCGACCTGCAATAGTTAATAAAATGTCTGAGTCTTGCCCAAGCGTAGATTCTAAAGCGCAGTCAACCAGTTGTGCGCTAAGCCCTGTTGCTTGCCCTGATGATATGGCGCGAAGCGCGGCAGAAGCCGTAACCACATCATTATTCTTAAGGGCGGTTTGTCCATAACTTAACAATAACTCACTTAACGTGGGTGGTATTTCGATGTGTTCAAGCATTGCGCTTAATGGTTGTAATACTTCAACAGGTAAATTAGGCCACGCAGCGTGTAAGTGTTTTAAGTTATCAGCACTGTTGAGGCGATAAGCAAAATCAGCAATGCCTTGTAGCGCCACACTTTGCCAATTATCAAAACCAATCTGGCCACTAAAATAAAGCTGGGCATGCTCATAATACTGTGAGGCTGGTTGTTTTAATAACACTTTAACTTGTGCATTAAACGCCGCTAATTTATTAGCATTAGGAGTAAATACGTAAGGGTTATTATCGAGTTTGCCATCGGCTTGTTCGCCGGTAATTTCTGTTCCTAGTGCTTGAATTACCATGTCTGCAAAGTGGTCGCGGCTGGCACTAACGAGTTTACTTTGTTCATCAAGTGGGAATTTTAAAAACCACACATAGGGTTCTTTGCTAGCTTTACTGTCCCAAAATTGAATCGCTAGCCATGCATGGCCTGCTAATGGGTAAGGGTAAGGAACTTGTGCTTGTTCAACAGCTAAAAATTGTTGTTTATCAAGCTTGGTAATATGCCTGCCAATATCAAAAGCACGCCATTGAGTTCCTGCACCGTCTAAAAGCTGGCCTAATGTGGCTATATGTTCACTCATGAATTTCCAACTGTTTTTACTACAAAATTACGCTAATTATACGCCATAGCGACTGTTGAGGGAACAGGGTATAATTGTGCAATATACAAAGTAAAGGGTGATTATGACTGAGCAAACCCAACTCTATTTAACACAATTAACTGCGCTACTTAAAAAGTATCAGCTTTGGCAGAATGAGCCGATTGACCCTGCATTGTTGCATTCAAGCGTCCCTTTTTGCCATGATACGCTTGCATTTGAACAGTGGTTACAGTTTGTATTTATAGAAAAAATTCAACAGATTATTACAATGAAACAACCGTTACCGCGTAATTTTGCAATTGCTCCTATGGCGCAAATGACACTCATTGATAAATCCGGAAGCGAAGAGATTATTTCTTTGCTGACGCAATTAGATTCTTTGCTTGGAGAGTCAGATGACTGAACGTCCAGCGCCAGTTGAATACGGCGAACTGAACATTCTCTATCAAGATGAGAACTATGTAGCGATTGATAAACCATCAGGCTTACTTGTTCATCGCTCCTTTTTAGATAAGCATGAAACTCAATTTGCAATGCAAATGCTACGCGATCAACTCGGTCAGCATGTGTTTCCTGTGCACCGTCTTGATAGGCCGACATCTGGTGTGTTGCTGTTTGCTCTAAGCTCAGAAGCCGCGCGTGATATGAATCAGCTGTTTATTGAGGGTACGATCTCAAAGCGTTATTTAGCTTTAGTACGCGGATTTGCGCCTGAATCTATTTTTTTAGATAAACCGTTAAAAGAAGAACTAGACAAAATCGCTGATAAATTTGCCGATCAGGATAAAGATGCTCAAGAAGCACAAACTCAGTTTAACTGTTTGCACCAAGCTGCGTTGCCTATTCCCATAGGAAAATACCCAACGGTTAGGTATTCTTTGGTAGAGTGTTTTCCTAAAACAGGGCGTAAACATCAAATTCGTCGCCATTTAAAACATTTGTCGTTGCCAATAATTGGCGACGTTAACCATGGTGATAACCAGCATAATCAGTTTTTTAGAGAACACTTTTCTCTTAGGCGATTAATGTTATTTGCTACAGAGCTTAGCTTTGTACATCCTTATAGTAACGAATCGATAATAATTAAAGCGCCACTAGGTGATGCAATGTTGAGTATTTGCAAACAGTTAGGGTGGCCAAGTGAAGAAAAGGATTATTAATGGCACATATTAGTATTTTTGTAGGCAGCGTGTACGGTGGTGCTGAACGTTTAAGTGAGCAAATAAGTGATACCATTGAGCAAGCCGGCCATCAGGTAAGCGTATTCGCAGAGCCAAATTTAGAAGATATAAAAAATGCATCGCATATTTTAATTGTTACCTCAACAACAGGCCAAGGCGATATACCCGCTAACTTGGCAGAGCTTTATAATCAGCTTAACAGTACGTTTCCAATGTTAACCAATAAACCATTTGGCATTGTAGCCATGGGTGACAGAAGCTACGGTGATACGTTTTGCGCAGCAGGGCGTAGCTTTGATGAACTATTACGTGACTTACAAGCTAAACCTGTGGGTAACCGACTAGAAATTGATGCCTGTGAAGACTTTGAGCCTTGGCCTGTCACCGAGCCTTGGTTACAAACTTGGCTTGGTAAATTACCCTCTTAAATGCGCAGACTCCAAATGAAAAAACATAAACTGAGTTTGATTGTGCTTGCGGGCGGCTTAGGTAGCCGCTTTGGTGGCAATAAACAAATTGCAGAAATTCCAGGGCTAAATTGCACAATTATGGAATTGAGCATTATTGATGCGCATCACGCTGGAGTGACGCAGGTGGTGCTGATAATAAACCAAGCGGTACGCAGTGAAATAGAGCGTACGATTTTGCCACGCTTGCCTAGTGATCTTGATGTGGTGCTGGTGGAGCAACACATTGAACAGGTGCCCGAACAATTTAAAGCAACACTTTGCCAGCGAGTAAAGCCTTGGGGCACAGGTCACGCTCTACTGTGTGCCAAAGCCCACATTAATAACCCCGCTATTGTGATCACTGCCGATGACTATTATGGCAAATCTTCGTTTGTATTACTGAGTGAGCACTTTAAAAAAAGTGCTGAATGGGCAATGGTAGGGTATCCGATTATTGATACTCTTTCTGAGCACGGTGGCGTTAATCGTGGGGTATGTAATATTGCTAATGGAAAGCTTGTTGCCGTAACTGAGTATTTGAATATTCAACAACAGTCTGAGCATATTTTTGGCGACAACCCACAGGGTTTACGTGAGAAAATCAGCCCAAACTCCCTAGGCTCGATGAGTTTTTGGGGGATCACCCCCTGCTTTTTTGACTATTTGCAACAAGGCTTTGAAACGTTTTTACAGCAATATAACGTGAATACTCAGCAAGAGTACTACTTACCTGATCAAATCCAGAAAGCTATTAATGTAAAAGCACAGCCTGTATTTGTATACACTGCAAAAGAGCCTTGGTTTGGTGTTACCTATAAATCAGAACTGACAAGCATTGCGGCTACTTTGTGCGCATTACGTCAAGCGTAGCTATTAAATTATTATCGCCTTGGGCGAAAAGAGTGAAGTAGAAAATGAATACAGTTCCTATAGAAGTTTATTTATCTGAGAGTTTTGGCCTTGACGAGAAGCATGCGAGCATAAAACCCATAGGCAGTGGGCATATAAATACTACTATGTTATTAAGTACTTCGAAGCGGTCACTAGTTGTACAAAAGCTCAATACGGTGGTGTTTCCAAAACCACAGTTACTTGTTGATAATGCGCGATTAATAGAGCAACACTTAAGTAAAAAACAACAAGCAGGTGAATTCAATCTAGCAATAGTACGCCATGTAGCGACGACTCAGAATGACTATTTAGTTAATAATGATGATGATACTTGGCGAGCACTTGAGTTTATTGGTGGCAGTTATAGTGAAGATGTGGTTAATACTGCTAGCCAGGCACAAACAGCGGCCAATGCATTTGGCCAATTTGCGCAAGCGCTACAAGACTTTGACGCGAACAATTTACATGCGGTTATTCCTAATTTTCATAACTTGGCCATGCGTGCAGAAGTCTTCAAGCAAGTGGTTAGCACCGATCCTCATAAACGTTTGGCTCATTGTCAGGAAGAGGTTGATTTTTGCCTGTCGCAGCTTTCACTTATCGATGAGCTTAATGCCCTTGAGGGAAAAGTGCCTATTCGTGTGTGCCATAACGATACTAAAATAAACAACATGCTATTTTGCTTAGACTCTAATAATGCAAAAGCGGTGATAGATTTAGATACCTGTATGCCTGGTTATTGGCTTAATGATTTTGGTGATATGGTCAGAACATTTTGCTCTGCAGAGCAAGAAGATTCAACGGCGCTTGAAAAGGTAGGTGTTCGTGAAGATATTTTTGCAGCGATTGTTAAAGGCTATGTTGAGCCACTAAAGGGGGTATTAACACCCGCCGAGAAACAAAGCTTTTGGTTAGGTGCTAAAGTAATGCCCTTTATGATTGGCTTACGCTTTTTAACTGATTATATAGATGGTGATAATTACTTTAGCGTTAAGCATAAGAGACACAACTTAGATCGCGCAAAAAATCAATTTGCCTTATACAAGGATATAGTAAGTAAGCAGCAGGTCTTAAAGGAGATCTTGACTCAGGTATAAACCCAATTAATTATATTGCTCAAAGCGTTATAACTAAAACTTTGAGCAATATAAATTGAGGTTAAACATTGAAAGTATGTGTTAACTTCCAACATCTCAATTTTTTACTTATTAAGCATCCGCTAGTTTTACACGGATTTTGCTTTTGTCTACTGTGGTTTGATTAAGCGCTTTAATTGCGCCTTTAACTTCAATGTCATTAGGCATTTCTACAAAGGCAAAGCCTTTAGATTGGCCTGTTTCTTTATCGAGTACCAAGTTACAGGTGGTCACTTTACCGTGAGCCGTAAATAACGTACGAAGTTCATGCTCAGTAGTGGCACGTGATAAGTTACGAACTAATAATTTCATATATAACCTAAATAATGGGTTCAAGCATAATTATCTCAAGTAACCTTGCTTTAACCTAACGTTATTTTATAAACAGTAAAAATAACTATTAAAAAACAAAAAACCGCCTAATGGCGGTTTTTTATACATTGCGAGAGATTACTTTACTTCTTTACCCGCTGCTTGTTGATCTGCATGATAGCTTGAACGTACAAACGGGCCTGAAGCGGCGTGTGTAAAGCCAATTTCATCAGCATATTCTTTTAATGCGTCAAATTCAGCTGGTGGCACGTAACGCTTAACGGGTAAGTGATGCTTAGACGGTTGTAGGTATTGCCCTACAGTAAGCATATCAACGTTATGAGCACGTAAATCGCGAAGTACTTCCTCGATTTCGCTAATTTCTTCACCAAGGCCAACCATTAAGCCTGATTTTGTTTTAACCTCAGGATGGGCTTCTTTAAAGCGACGTAATAATTCAAGAGACCATTTATAGTCAGCACCTGGGCGCGCAAGTTTGTATAAACGTGGCGCCGTTTCTAGGTTGTGATTAAATACATCTGGCGGCGTTTCAATTAAAATTTCTAACGCTCTGTCCATACGGCCACGAAAATCGGGCACTAAAATCTCAATGGTAATTTCTGGGTTATGCTTACGAATTTCGCGGATACAATCAGCAAAGTGCTGAGCACCACCGTCACGTAAATCATCGCGGTCTACAGAAGTAATAACCACATAGCTTAACTTCATGTCTTTAATGGTCAGTGCCAGCTTTTCAGGCTCAGCGGCATCAGGTTTTAATGGGCGACCATGTGCAACGTCACAGAATGGACAACGACGTGTACAAATAGCCCCTAAAATCATAAAGGTCGCTGTACCGTGGTTAAAACACTCTGATAAGTTAGGACACGAAGCTTCTTCACATACAGAGTGAAGGCCGTGCTTACGCATTGCTTGTTTTATGCCGTCAATCCGCTCGGTTGACTTAGGTAAGCGAATTTTAAGCCACTCTGGCTTACGGAGCATTTCGGTTTTTTCTGTTGGTAAAACTTTAACGGGGATCAACGCCATTTTTTCTGCGTCGCGTAGTTTTACACCTGGTTCCATTTTGACTGGTTTATTCATTCGTTTTCAAACCCTTCAGTATGCTTAACC
Source organism: Pseudoalteromonas sp. S1608 (assembly GCF_005887265.1). Lineage (GTDB taxonomy): Bacteria > Pseudomonadota > Gammaproteobacteria > Enterobacterales > Alteromonadaceae > Pseudoalteromonas > Pseudoalteromonas undina. Next base: position 26,882 of record NZ_PNDK01000012.1, on the reverse strand, counting down.
TGTGTTGCATTAAGCTTCTTGATCATGTGTTTTACCAGCCCTTCACCTGCAGCTTCAAGGTTTTGAGGGCCATTTAGTTCTTTAGTTTGCACCATATTCATGCCCGCATAACCACATGGGTTGATGCGTAAAAATGGACTTAGATCCATATTAACATTTAATGCCAAGCCATGAAATGAGCAGCCACGACGAACTCGTAAACCTAAAGAGGCAATTTTACTGTCGTTAACGTAAACACCAGGGGCATCCGCTTTCGCGTATGCATCTATGGCGAACTCTGCAAGGGACTCAATGATGCACTCTTCAAGCCAAGTAACTAGCTCTCGCACCCCAATTTTTAAACGACGTAAATTAAATAATACATACATCATTTGCTGACCAGGGCCGTGGTAAGTAACCTGTCCACCGCGGTCAACTTTAATCACTTCAATGTCACCTGGGGCGAGTAAGTGCTCATCTTTACCGGCTTGGCCTTGGGTAAATACACTTTCATGCTCTACCAACCAAATTTCATCTGGCGTATTTTCATCACGGGTGTCGGTAAAGTCTTGCATTTTTTGCCAAATCGGCATGTAACGCTGACGACCCAGTTGGCGTACGATTAGGGTGTTTTCGCTCACAACAAATCTCAACTATAGCTTAAAGCATATGGCGCACGTCATCGATATTGCTGATCACGTTATAAATTTCTTCAATGTGTTTGCCGCTTGTTACGGTGGCCACTAAAGTGACTGACTCATAGTTACCTTTACTGCTCGGTTTTACTTTTGGCGCATAATCACCCGGAGCGATAGGTTGTAACTTTTCTAAAATTTGATCAGTTAAGTTTACGTTTGCTAAACCCATAATTTTAAATGTAAACGGGCAAGGGTACTCTAGGTACTCATCAAATTTAGTGTTTTTAACAGGTTCAACCACGACGGGAACTCCTCAAACAAAAGTGTTGGCTTAACTTATACGTTAAGCTTAAAACTGACAGGCTAATGACAATCTTGAAATGATGTTACTTTTGACCTAAGCCAACGATAGTCATTCAATACGATTGGTATATATGGGGCGCATTCTAGCACTTTTCAAGCAAAAAAAAACGCCTCACAGAAGAGGCGTTCATATTACTTTACTCGTGCTTACATTATTTGTAAGCGTAAGTAGTCATATATTTTGCTGAAGAAGCTACCTTCTTGTATTTCTTCAAGCGTAACTAGCGGATATTGTGCAATATCTTCGCCTTCAAGTTGTAAAAACAGCGTGCCTACTTTAGTGCCTTTAGCTAAAGGTGCTTCAAGTGTATCGTCAAGCTCAAAGTTTGCTTTCAGGTTTTTATGTTGGCCACGAGGGATTGTAATAGGGGTGTCTTCTAAAATACCTAAAGAGACATTCTCTTTGTTACCCATCCAGATGCGTTGCTCTGCAAAACTATCGCCAGCTTTGTAAGGCGTAATTGTTTCAAAAAAGCGGAAACCGTAGTTAAGCAGTTTTTTACTTTCAACTTTACGCGCACGCTCACTTGAAGTACCCATAACTACCGCAATTAAACGCATGTCGTTTTTCGTTGCCGAGGTGACTAAGCTGTAACCCGCATCAGATGTATGGCCTGTTTTAATACCATCAACATCTAAGCTTTCATCCCATAACAACGAGTTACGGTTATATTGCTTTATACCATTGTATGTAAATGACTTTTCTTTATATAGTGCATATTCGTCCGGCACGTCTCTGATTAAGGCTGCACCAAGTGTGGCCATATCGCGTGGCGTTGTGTAGTGCTCGTCTGTATCAAGACCGTGACTATTAATAAAGTGAGTATTTGTCATGCCTATCTTTTCAGCATGGGCATTCATTAAATCTGCAAAGGCACTTTCGCTGCCTGCAATATGCTCAGCCATGGCAACACAGGCATCATTACCTGATTGCACAATAATACCGTGATTAAGTTCATCTACACTTACTTGCTTACCCACTTCAATGAACATTTTAGATGATTCAGGAAAGTTTTTTGCCCACGCTTTTTCACTGATAGTTACCATATCGGTGGGTGCGATATTACCTGCATTTATTTCTGTACCAATTACATAACTAGTCATCATTTTAGTTAAGCTAGCAGGAGCAAGTTTTGTATCAGCTTCACCTTCTGCAATCACTTTACCTGTGGTGAAGTCCACCAAAAAGTAACCTTTAGCATTAACTTGAGGAGGGGCTGGAATAATTTGTGCGGTGGCTGAAAAGACGGCGGCAGAACAGACTAAGCCGCAAACACCAGTAAGAATTTTATGTTTAATAGATTTCATCATACTCATTAATGGTTAAAGTTAAAAATATGCATTCTCCCTATTCTAAAGGGCTTACTGAGTGTAAAGCAAGAACGCGTTTTGAAATTGATTTTGTTTTAATGTTTCTAGTACTCGTTGCGCATGTTGGGCATCTTTTATCGGCCCTAAGTGCAATCTATAAATACCGTCTTTTTCGACGATATTTGTTGGTAATTTATATTGCTCTCGTAGTGTGTGTGCCAATGCTTCTATGTTGGCTAACGTACTACCTGCAGCTACTTGAACATAGGTTTTTCGTGCATGGGTATCTGCAAGGGTAATCGCTTCAAGCTTAACCTGTGCTGTACCGTATTTATGGTAGCCAAGTTTATAGGCTGCAGCATAGGAAAGATCAATGATTCTATCGTCATGAAAAGGCCCGCGATCGTTAACCCGTACTATAACAGATTGGCCATTGGCTGTATTTGTTACGCGCACAAAACTCGGTAAAGGCAAGGTTTTGTGAGCTGCCGTCATAGCGAACATATCGTAAATTTCGCCGTTAGAGGTGTGATAACCATGAAATTTTCGGCCATACCATGAGGCAATGCCCGTTTCTGAATAACCTGTTTCATCGAGCATAGGGGTATAACGTTTGCCCAACACTTCGTAAGGGCGTGTGGTGCTCGCGCTTTTTATAACTTTAGTGACAATAGCATCTTGCATCTCTAATTCAGTTGGTGCTCGAAGAGGCGCTGCATCATGGCGCATGCTGTAACGGCTATTTGAACTGCTACATGCACTTAAAAAGAGGCTAACGAGTGTAATAATTATAAGTTGTTTATAAAGGCGCATTATTTTAAGAGCATCCTTTTATCTGTGGCAATCGACATAATAATGCCAAATGCAGCCATCAAGGTCACCATTGAGGTGCCGCCATAACTAATTAATGGTAAGGGAACACCTACAACAGGTAATAAACCCGAGACCATACCAATGTTTACAAAAATATAAACGAAAAATGTGAGTGTCAGAGAGCCTGCGAGTAACTTGCCAAAAGCTTCTTGTGCATTAACTGCAATAAATAATCCACGGCCAATGATGAATAAGTACAGGCTAAGTAAAATACACACACCAAATAAACCAAACTCTTCACTCAGTACAGAAAAAATAAAATCGGTATGTCGTTCAGGTAAAAATTCCAGTTGTGATTGTGTGCCTTGCAACCAGCCTTTGCCTTCGATACCGCCTGAGCCAATAGCAATTTTTGATTGAATAATATGATAGCCAGAACCAAGCGGATCGCTCTCAGGATCTAAAAAGGTCAGTACTCTTTGCTTTTGATAATCGTGCATACCATAGTGCCAAAATGGCCACGCTGCCAAAGCAACAACTGAGCTTAAAAAGCCAATTAAACGCCAACTCAAGCCAGATAAAAACAATACAAACACCCCCGAACTGGCAATCAAAATTGAGGTGCCTAAATCGGGCTGTTCCTTAATAAGTAAGGTGGGCAACATTACAATGGCAAAGCCAATAATTAAATGAAGTGGACGCGGTGGTAAGTGGTTACGACCAATGTACCAAGCCACCATCATAGGAACCGCTAATTTCATCAGCTCTGAGGGTTGAAAGCGGGTAATACCTAAATCTAACCAGCGTTGAGCGCCTTTAGAGCTTACACCAAATAGTAGTACTCCAACTAGCATGAGTAACCCTAGGCAATACATGGGAATGACTAAGCGTTTTAACGTAGCGGGGGGGATTTGCGCTAAAACAAACATTCCAATAATTGCACCTGCCATGCGGGTTACATGGCGGATCATCATAGCCGAGTCTTGGCCAGAGGCACTATAAACGATAGTGATGCTGCCAGCCATCATCAGTAATAAAGCAATTAAAAGTGGCAAGTCGATATGCAGGCGTAGCCAAATAGAGCACTTATTATGTAAAGCCGTCATGGTACTTTACTCCCTGAGGATTGAATTGGGTTAGCTGCAAAATAATAATCCATTAATTGACGGGCAATCGGCGCACCTACTGAGCTTCCGCCACCGGTATTTTCTACCACAATAGAGACCACTATTTGTGGGTTGTTGTAGGGGGCAAAACCGACGTAAATGGCGTTATCACGTTGGCGCTCTTTAAGTGCATCTGCGTCGTAACGCTCGCCTTGAGCAATACTGACTACTTGGGCTGTACCGGTTTTACCTGCTGGATCGTAGGTAGCGCCTTTAAACGCACGATGGGCAGTTCCGGTGGTTTTTTTAACGGTGTTATGCATGGCATCAATCGCGATGCGCCAGTTATCTTCATTATTGAGTACAACAGGTGGCTTTTCTTCATTATTGAGCTGAGTAATTTGATCTTCTTTTTTAGCAACTTGCACTAAATGAGGAGGGTGATTTATCCCTCTGTTAACTAAAATATTAGTGGCATTCGCTATTTGAATGGGGGTGGCAGTCCAATAACCTTGGCCAATTCCTACAGAAATAGTATCGCCACGCCACCACGACTCTTTAAAACGATCTTCTTTCCACTCTTTTGAGGGTAAAATAGCGGTTGTTTCTTCATGAATATCAATACCGGATAACTCACCAAAACCAAAACGGGCCATAAAATTACTTATTTTGGTGATCCCCATGCGATACGCTGCATCGTAAAAGTAGGTATCGCATGACTCTTCTATTGCTTTGTAAACATCAACATGACCATGGCCCCAACGTCGCCAATCTCGCCATCTATGCTCTACGTTTGGTATTTGAAAAAAACCTGGATCCCACATGGTGGTGGTTTCTTGCACTATGTTTTCTTCTAATGCCAAAATAGCCATGTGCGGCTTAATAGTCGATGCGGGTGCATAACGTCCTTGAGTGGTACGGTTTATAAGTGGGCGATCTGGATTAAGTAGGGCTTTGTAGTCTTTACTGCTAATACCGTGCACAAATAAATTGGGGTCATAACTTGGGTTTGAATAAAGCGCTAGAACGCCGCCATCTTTTGCATCCATTACCACAATAGCGCCGCGCATATCTTTAAGTGCATGTTGGGCTATTTGTTGTAAACCAATGTCGAGAGTAAGTACTAAGTCGTCACCCGGCTGCGGTGGATCCATGTTTAAGGTGCGAATAATACGGCCACGGTTGTTTACTTCAACCCGCTGTGAGCCGACTTGTCCATGTAGTAATGGTTCGTAATACTTTTCGATACCCAGTTTACCAATATCATGCGTGGCTCGGTAGTTTGTGGCTTCATCTTGTTGTTCAAGCTTATTTAATTCTTTTCTATTGAGCTTTGCAACATAGCCTAATGCATGGGTTAAAGTATCGCCAAAGGGATAATATCTCGCTAGGCGCGCTTCAATGCTAAACCCTGGAAATTTATGTTGGTTTACTGAAAACATCGCTACTTCGTTTTCATTTAAACGGGCTTTGAGGACTTGGCTTTTAAAACGTCGAGTATGTTTTATATCATCAAGAAAATCAGCTTGTTGTTGCTCGGTTATTTCAATGATTTTGCTGATAGACTTCAAAGAGGCGGTTAAATCATCAACTTCTTCGGGGATCACTTCAAGGTTATAAACGGGCTTATTTTCGGCCAGTAAAACACCGTTGCGGTCATAAATAAGTCCGCGATTAGGTGCAATAGGGATTACTTTTATGCGGTTGTCATTAGAGCGAGTTTGGTAATCTTGGTGGTCGTCAACTTGAATGGTGTACAAGTTAGACAATAATATGGCTACTAAGGCTAAGATAAAAATAAAACCCACAAATGCACGCCGAGCAAATAAATTAGCTTCTGCTGAGTGGTCGCGAATAGTGGGTCTTCGTTTTAGCATGGCAAGAAACTACTCGCGATGATAAGGGTGGTTGTTATTTAAGCTCCAGCCTCTGTAAAGGCTTTCAGCAACAATAATGCGTACTAAAGGGTGTGGGAGCGTTAAATTTGATAACGACCATTTTTGCTCAGAGGCCGCAATACACTCAGGAGCTAAGCCTTCTGGTCCGCCAATCAGTAAACTGACATCGCGACCATCAAGTTGCCACTTTTCCATGTTTTTCGCTAGCTGGTGAGTATCCAGTGCTTTACCGGTTACTTCTAGTGTGACAATACGATTGCCTTTAGGTATAGCGGCTAAGGTTTTTTCACCTTCAATGTGCAAAATACGCTTTATATCTGCGTTTTTGCCACGTTTACCTGCAGGTATTTCAATTAGTTCCAGTGCCATATCTTTGGGAAAGCGGCGCTGATATTCTGCAAAACCTGTTTCTACCCATGCTGGCATTTTTGTACCAACAGCAATCATTTGTATTTTCACGACGTTACTTCCAAGCGTTGTCTAAAATAGGGAGCTATTAGCCCCAAAGCTTTTCTAGATCGTAATAGCTACGTGCTTGATCTTGCATAACGTGAACAATCACATCACCTAAATCAACTAATGCCCATTCGCCATCGCTTTGGCCTTCGTAGCCTAATGGCTCTTCACCAGCGTGACGAGCTTCTTTTGCTAAGTTATCAGCAATTGACAATACATGGCGTCTTGATGTGCCTGAACATACAATCATGTAATCGGTTACGTCTGAAGTGCCAGTTACGTCAAGTTGAATCACATCACGTGCTTTCATATCGTCAATTTTGTCTAGTGCAAAAGCGAGTAGTTGTTTCGAATCCAAGGTTTTGTCTCAATTTAAAATTTAATAGCGGTTATTTTAACACGCCGAGGGGTTTATACCAATCACTCTTGATAAAGCTGGTGCTGCTCAATATAGTGACTCACGGTGTCGGGTAATAGTTCACTCTTTTTAATACTTTTTTTAAGAGCTTGACGGATATTACTGGATGCGGCATCCAGTTGCTTACCTTCTAAAAAGTAAAGGTGTCCGCCATTTTTTTCGTTTAGTAGGGAAATATCGTTGCTCATAGCCTGCTGTTTGTAGTTTTTAAGTTCACCTTGTACATCACAGTTTTGACCAGGGCGTTGATACACCACTATATGGCATAGACTCGTTATTATTTGCCACTGATACCATTTATCAAGGTTGTTGAATGAGTCCATTCCAATCAAAAATAGAATCGGGGTATCGGGATTTTCTGCTCTTAGTTCTTGCAAACTTAATAAAGAATACGACGGGCCGCTGCGTTTTAGTTCTCGTAAATCAAGCTTAAACTGCGAATATGGTTTAATTGCGGTTTTAAGCATTGCAATACGATGTTCGGTGCTGATCCCCGGTGCCGCTTTGTGTGCGGGTATTGCACAGGGCATAAAATAGAGTGAGTGTAATTTAAAGGTCGCAACGCATTGCTGCGCCATATTAAGGTGCCCCAAATGAACAGGATCAAAAGTGCCACCAAAAATTGCAATCATGATATTTTTCCTTTACTGACGGTTAGTATGGCACGGCAGTGGAATATCGAGTGGTTGGCAAAATTTAATACAAATATGTGCTAATGCTTGATAGGGCGCAATCAATACACCTTGTTTGTAGCTTGCATCAAATAATGCCAGTTCACTGCTAATACTTTCAAGGGTGTGAATATTTAGTCTGTTTATCGCTGTTTGTACCGGTGCTTGCTGATTTTTCCAAATCGCTTTTTGTTTAAACAGGGTCGCTAATGACTCACCTTGCAATAACCCTTGTTGTACACTGATTAAGGTATTTAAATCTTTATTGATGGCCCATAAAATACTCACTACTTCAGTGTTATCACTGGCAAGCTTATTTAATACTTTTATTGCTTGTGTAGTATGGCCGTTTAACAGGGCGTCACTTAAATCAAAAATATCGAATTTAGATTGGTTTAGTAGCCCTTGCATTACCAGTTGTTGGGTAATGAGAGCGTCACCATGTATTAGCGACAGCTTTTCAAGCTCTTGGAAACAAGCCAGTAAATTGCCTTCAGTGGCATTAATTAAACTGAGCTTAGCCTCGTTTTGTAAATTAAGTGACAAGCGTTGGCATTGTTCATCAAGCCAACGCTTTAAGTGATTACCACTAAGAGGATAGCAAGGTACAAATAGCCCTTGCTTTTCGAGTGCTTTAAACCACGCACCTCGTTGTACATCCTGGCTTGCTTTGGCGCCTTTAACAATTAAAATGGTGTCAGGGTTTTCAAGTTCAACAACCTTTTTAAAGGTGTTTGCGCCGGGTGTACCAGGTTTTTGCTGGTTTAAATCAAGCTCAATAATTGTACGCGCACTAAATAACGACATACTTTGGTATTGCGCAATGATTTCTTGCCAATCAAAGCCTTGGGCTAAAGTGAATTTAATTACTTCATCAAAACCTTGCGCTTTTGCGCTATCGCGTATGAGCTGTACACATTGCGCTTCTTGAAAAGGCTCTTCACCAAAAACCAAATAAAAAGGTTTTAACCCCTTTTTTAATTCGCTAGGCAGCTGATTTGCATAACAACGCATTATAGTTGCGACAACTCTCTAACAATTCGACGACTCGCTTGCTGGCGAATTTCGCTGATCAGCAGTTCAAGCTCTTTTGCTTTAGCTAGTGCGTTGTCAGGATCATCTTGGTAATTACGGTAAAGCTCAAAACGTTTTTCAATGGCTTCTTGTTTTGGGCGTTTTACAACATAACTCACACTGTATGCCAGTTCATATTCAGCTACTTGTCCGTTTTGAAACAACGACAAGGTTTGGCGCTCTAGCTGCTCTTTAAATAAATAAAGTTGCGCAGACTGTTTACTCGCAGGGACTAAAGTGACATCGCTCATAGCCAGTTCTGTTTGCAAATAGCTAAACAACGCTGATTTTTGATCATCACCCACCAAGGTTAGCTGTTTTAAATCATTGGGTAGGCTTGATGCTTTTTTAAGGTGAAAGCCACAGCTCGATAACAAAAAACAGACTAGCACTAAGGCTAGTCCGTTTTTAATGGCATTTAAAGTAGCCATATTAGTTAGCTACCACGTTAAGCAATTTACCTGGTACATAAATTACCTTGCGGATTGTTGCACCATCAGTAAATTTAGTGACGTTAGATTCTGCAAACGCGAGTGCTTCTACTTGCTCTTGCGTTGCATCAGCTGCAACCGTTAGTTTTGCACGTAATTTACCGTTTACTTGTACGATGATTAGTTTTTCATCTTCAACTAGGGCAGATTCGTCAACTTTTGGCCATGCGGCATCTAAAATATCACCTTCTTTACCTAGATCTTGCCATAACTGATGCGATAAATGCGGTGTTATTGGTGCTAGCATAATAAGCAATGCTTCTAATGCCTCGTTAGCAATGGCAACATCTTGAGTATCGTTTAATGGCGCTTTTAATAACTTATTAGATAGCTCCATAATTGCGGCAATTGCAGTGTTGAATGTTTGACGACGTTCAACATCATCGCTCACTTTTGCAATTGCTTTATGTAGCTCACGGCGAAGTACTTTTTGCGGATTTGTAAGCGCCGATTTATCAAGTGCTTGGAAGCCAACCGTTTTAACATCTACCGCGTATTTCCATACACGTTTTAAGAAACGGTGCGCGCCTTCAACCCCTGAATCTGACCATTCAAGCGTTTGCTCTGGTGGTGCAGTAAACATCATAAACAAACGCACGGTATCTGCGCCGTATTGGGCAATGACTTCTTGCGGGTCTATGCCGTTGTTTTTCGACTTAGACATTTTGCTCATGCCAGATGAGAACACAGGTTCACCATCTTCTTTGTGCCATGCCTTGGTTACACGGCCTTTATCGTCGGTTTCGGTATTTACATCACTTGGCGAAATCCATACATCGCCGCCTTTTTCATCTTTACGATAAAACGTTTCGGCAAGTACCATACCCTGACAAAGTAAGCGGTCAAACGGCTCATCTGAATTTACTAAACCAAAGTCACGTAATAATTTATGGAAAAAGCGCGAGTATAATAAATGTAAAATTGCGTGCTCAATACCACCAATGTATTGGTTTACTGGTAACCAGTAGTTAGCGGCTGCTGGGTCTAACATACCCTCGTCATGGCGCGGGCTACAGTAGCGAGCGTAATACCATGATGACTCCATAAAGGTATCAAAAGTATCAGTTTCATGAGTAGCGGGTACACCGTTTACAGTCGCTTTAGCCCATTCTGGATCGGCTTTAATTGGTGAGGTAACACCATTCATTACCACATCTTCTGGTAAACGCACCGGTAGCATATCTTCAGTGGCAGCAAGCTCATTACCGTTTTCATCACTCAGCATTGGAATTGGCGAACCCCAATAACGCTGACGGCTAACACCCCAATCGCGAAGACGGAAGTTTACTTTACGCTCACCTACACCTAATGCTTCTAGTTTGTCGGCAACAGCGTTAAAGGCGTTTTCAAAATCAAGGCCATCAAATTCACCTGAGTTTACTAATACCCCTTTTTCGGTGAATGCTTCTTGGGCTAGGTTTACTTCAAGCTCAGAGCCTTCAACTGGCGCAATAACTTGTTTAATATCGAGGCCGTAAGCTGTTGCAAATTCAAAGTCACGTTGGTCGTGCGCAGGTACTGCCATTACTGCACCTGAGCCGTAATGCATTAATACAAAGTTAGCAACCCAAATTGGTAGTTGCTCGCCCGTTAATGGGTGAGTGGCGTAAAAGCCTGTTGCAATACCTTTTTTCTCCATAGTTGCCATGTCTGCTTCAGCAACTTTGGTGTTTTTGCATTCTTCAACAAACATTGCAATCGCGTCGCTATTTTTAGCCGCTTCTTGTGCAATAGGGTGGCCACCGGCAACAGCTAGGTATGTTACGCCCATAAATGTATCTGGGCGTGTTGTGTATACGCTAAATTTTTCGTTGTTATCGGTACGCGTAAATTCTATGTCTAAGCCTTCAGAACGACCAATCCAGTTGCGCTGCATGGTTTTAACTTGTTCAGGCCAGTCTTCTAATTTGTCTAAATCGTCTAATAGCTCTTGTGCGTAGTCGGTAATTTTAATAAACCACTGTGGAATTTCTTTTTGTTCCACTACCGCACCTGAGCGCCAACCGCGGCCGTCAATTACTTGCTCGTTAGCTAGTACAGTTTGATCGACCGGATCCCAGTTAACCGTTGACATTTTTTTGTACACTAGGCCTTTTTCGTAAAGCTTAGTGAAAAACCATTGTTCCCATTTGTAATATTCTGGGTGGCAAGTCGCAATCTCGCGATCCCAATCGTAACCAAAACCTAATTGCTTAAGTTGGTTACGCATGTAGTCAATATTTTCGTAAGTCCACTTTGCAGGAGCTGTTTTATTTTTAATAGCCGCGTTTTCTGCAGGTAAACCAAACGCATCCCAACCCATAGGCTGCATTACGTTTTTGCCTTGCAAGCGCTGGAAGCGAGAAACCACGTCACCAATGGTATAGTTACGCACATGACCCATATGCAGTCGACCACTTGGGTAGGGAAACATTGAGAGGCAATAGTATTTTTCTTTGCTCTCATCTTCTGTGGCTTTAAATACTTGGTTTTCTTCCCAGTAGCGTTGGACTTTTGACTCTATGTCTTGTGGGTTATATTGCTCTTGCATTTACGTTTCCAAACTTCTTGCATACTAATAAAAAATTGTCGATAGGATACCCCAAATAAAGCGCTATTCACAGCGTCAAAGCGGCGCTTTTTGTAAATTTGCGAGTAAATTAGTTTTCAGTACAGGTTAACCTATACTTATCTATGGTATAGAGTAAATCAGTAGACGTTTTGAAGGAGTATAAAATGGCAGATTACAGAGCATGGCTTAGTGGATTAACCGATTGGTTAAAAGATGTGAAAGAGCATGAAGTTAAAGCCGCAGTAAAGCGATTTATTGAATCTGAGCAGGCACTTAAAGATTTAGGTGAAGAAAAATACCAGCTTTATCGTAATTACTTAATGCGCGATATCTCTCACCTACAAGAAAATAATAGTTACTATAATTCGCTTGCATGGCAGGAGCTTAAAGAGTCATTGTGGTTTGAGCTTTCTCACATTGAAGACAAAACACAGCTTGAATGGCAGTCATTAAGTGAAGATTTTAAGCATAATGGTGTTTATCACGCAGGTGAATGGATAGCCATGGGCACATTAGTATGTAAGAATTGCAACCATAGTTATGATGTTTACCATGCAACGCAAATTATTCCTTGCACGCAGTGTGATGGCATCTATTTTAGCCGCCAGGCTTTACAACCCTAAATATAAGTATTGAGTGGCTGTAGGCCACTCAATATGCCCAAATCTAGCAATTAAGCTGGTAAAAAAAGAAGTTAGAATGACGAAAAAACTGCTGCCACTACCCGTATCAAATCTTGCACCGAGTATTTCTTCGAGCCATGTAAACACTTGCATGAGCAATCCATACCCTGAGCAACTTACCTTTATAGGCCAACAACGTGCGCAAAGTGCATTGGACTTCTCTTTAGGAATGGACCTACCCGGTTATAATGTTTACGTAATGGGAGAGGCGGCACACGGGCGTTTTACCTTAGTAAAAGACAAATTAAAACAACACGCTAAAGAGCGCACAACACCGCATGAGTGGCTGTATGTTAATAACTACGACGATCACCGTGAGCCTATTGCGTTATTTATGCATGCAGGGCAAAGCAAACAATTAGCCGATGACATTGACTCATTTATTGATGAAGTACTCGACACCTTTCCTGCTGCATTTGATAACCCAGCTTATCAGCGCAAGAAAAAATCGATAGACCGCGAGTTTAACGATGCTTACGACGGCGCCATTACCGCGGTAGAAATAGCCGCGCTTGAGCAAAGTGTGGCATTAATCGAAGAAAAAGGCGTAGTCGGCTTTGCCCCGCTGATTGATGGCAAGCAACTTACCGATAATGAATTTTCTGATTTGGAAGATGATTTACGCGAAATGTTTTTTGAGCGTATAGAAAAATTAGAAGATGCTCTCATTGAAGCGCTTATTGAGTTACCGCGCTGGAAACGTGAATCCAAAGAAAAGCTCCGCAACCTTAAAAAGTCTACCGCTGAGCAAGCCACTAAACCGTTATTAAAAGATTTAGAACATAAATACGCCAGCCATATTGGTGTGCTGCGTTATTTAAAAGATATACGTGTAGAAATTATTGATGCCGTGCTTGAATGGCTTGATGATGAAGGTGAAAGCGAAGAAAACAAAGAAGACTTTGACCGTAAAGGTATGCTTACCGACTTTTTTGCACCTAATATTTTAGTTGAATACAAAGAAGGCGATGCAGCACCGGTTGTTTACGAGCCAAACCCAACTTTTGGTAATATTTTTGGCAAAATTGAATACGCCACATCGCAAGGGTCGTTAATTACCAGCTATCGCTCAATTCAGCCAGGTGCATTGCACCGCGCGAATGGCGGCTATTTAATTATGGATGCTGAAAAAGTAATGGCTCAACCCCAAGTGTGGGATGGGCTAAAGCTGTCGCTAAAAACCCATCAAATTAAAAATGACTTACCTTATCAAGACAGTGTCGTTGGTAGTAGCTTTACGCTTCGACCGCAGTTAATACCGCTTGATGTGAAAATTATTTTACTCGGCTCACGTGAACTTTATTACACCATCGGTGAATACGACGAGGAATTTGCTGAGTTATTTAGAGTACTTGCCGATTTTGATTATTACTTACCAAGTAGCGATAAGCTGCAGTATCAGTTTATTACTAAAGTCAGTGATTACTGCGAGCAAACATTAAAGTGCACGTTAAACGAAGCCGCAATGGTGCGATTACTTAAATTTAGTTATCGCCAAGCAGAGCACCATAATAAGTTATCAGCACGTTTTGCTGATGTGTTAGAGCTTGTGGCTGAGGCTAGTTTTTACGCTAAGCAAGACAAGCTTACGGTGATTGATGCACGCCATATTGACGAAGCTATACAAGGCAAGCAGTACCGTACGGGGCAAATTAGCGAAAACATGCTCAGCGATATAAAGGAAGGGCATACTTTAATAGCTACTGAAGGCCAAGCCGTAGGTAAAGTAAATGGTTTGACTGTACTGCACATTGGAGACACCTCATTTGGCACACCTGCACGTATTACTGCTACCGTTTATGCTGGCGCTGACGGCGTAATTGATGTGGAACGCGAAGCTGAGTTGGGTAAAGCAATTCACTCAAAAGGGGTAATGCTGCTTACCGGTTATTTAGGTAACAAATACGCGCAACACTTTAGCTTAACACTCAGTGCGAATATAGCTATTGAACAAAGTTATGGCTACATAGATGGTGATAGCGCCTCTCTTGCTGAACTTTGTGCGCTAATTTCGGCCATTACGAGCTTACCTATCAGTCAGTCTATTGCACTAACTGGTTCAATTAACCAACATGGTGATGTGCAGGCCATTGGTGGTGTAAACGAGAAAATAGAAGGCTTCTTTAAGCTATGTAAAATGCGCGGCTTAACGGGTGAGCAAGGGGTTATTATTCCTAAATCGAACCAAGTTAATTTGGTGCTTGATGACGAAATACTCAATGCCGTTGAGTTAGGTAAGTTTAATATTTATGCTGTGGAAACCGTTGACCAAGCACTAAACTTATTAATGGATATCGAAGCGGGTGATATGGTTGATGAACACTACCCAGAAGATTCGGTTAATGGCATCGCATTAGCGCGATTAAAAGACATTGCCAATATTGTTAATGGTGATAACAGCGACGAAAAAGACCACGACTCAGAAGATGAAAAAGGGGAGTTATGATCAATATAATTTTACTGATTGTTATCGCTATTTTTTGCGTTTTAATTTTTAAAAACAGTAAAAAAGCCAAGCAGCAAGCAATCGCAAACGCACAGATTGAAAGTGATTATTTAATTGCCAATGTAAAAACTGAAGGCGTACATGAAACCGCATCTGGCTTGCAATATAAAATAATCCATAAAGGACAGAGCGAAAATACACCTAGCCCAACGAGTATGGTTAAAGTGCATTATCATGGCACTTTAATCGACGGCACTGTATTTGACAGCTCAGTGGAGCGCAAAACTCCGATTAGCTTTGGTTTGCACCAAGTTATAAAAGGTTGGACAGAAGGCCTACAACTGATGAGCCCGGGCGATAAATTTCAGTTTTATATACCGCATCAGCTCGCCTATGGTGAAAAGCGAGTAGGGAGTATTCCTCCTGCATCATTGCTTATTTTTGAAGTGGAATTACTGGCTATTGAGTCGTAATTTTAAAGAAAAAAACACTTTAAGCCTTACCTTAATCAAGTAGGGCTTTTTATTTGCCTCATTAGCCAATTCTACTCAAGAATTTAAAATATCAGTCGATACCTAAAATAGTGACAAATTTATTTTAGGGATAAAATAATGAAGATTTCAGCGGCCTCAATTCAATATCAAGCATCTAATTATATCAATCAGGCTTTAGTAGAAACAGAGCGGCAACCTACAGATGACGAATCACAAGAACAACCTGACTATGTTTTATCAGAGTTTTTAGATGCAAAGGTTCAAAAATACAGCGAAGATAACGCAACATTTGCTGAGCAATATCAAAATTTAGAAAAGGCATATAAATATTTCACCCAGCAAGTGGTTGCATTGCAAGAGCAAGTAAATAAGCTTAAGCAGAGCACGGTACAACGTAGTTTAACCATAGATAATAGCCAATATGGGCCAGCTGAAGGCGAGAGTCGCTTAACTATGGATACTGAGCATATCGGGGCTAAAAAATATAAAACCGAGCAACAACAAGAAGAGATAAATAGATTGCAGCTGCAACTTAGTGAGGTGAAGTCTCAGCAGGCAGCAATAAAACAACAAATTATTGAGCTAGTAATCAACGAAATGAAAAGGCGAGGCGACGACTTCACTGTTTAACCTTGTAATGTATGCAGAGAAGTTAGTTTTTAAACTCAATTTTTCCTATTTCAAGCCTAAATTTCCCCGCCTGTTTACCTGCAATCATAAAGCCAAGCTGCTTTATCTCTTTAAAGCTAATTGTAGGCTGTTGTTCAAGTAAGCGGCCGCGATAAGTAAGCTGAAAATCTTCAGGTAAAAACTCAATATTAAGCCACTCACTTTTCGTGGTACTGAACGAATGTGTATAAGCCGCCCCATCCATGTACTCATTAGTTCTTAAGCGTAATTGATAGGTTTGACCATCGCCCTTAACACGCAGCACTATTTTTGTAATATTTTGGTTTTTTACATCCAACGGTGTTCTTATTGAAGCAAATCCTCCATTGTTTGCAAGCGATACGTTGCCTGTAAACACTAAATTGCCGTCATTTTGTAAAACCTGACTATTAGAAATACCACCCATCACCGAATCATTAACCACATCCCAGCGAACATTGGCGTTTGCCTCGGTAGTGGCAAACAGTAAGTTAAAAACAAAAAGTGATGAGAGTTGTTTGGTGGTCATGAGCTCTTCCTAGTAGCTTTTATATTTAATACGATACAGTAGATTAATTGTTCACTCTTTTAAGAATTAATCTACACCTAGCGGCTATTTTTAATATTAACTCTCGTTATCCATTTTATTCGCTTGAGCAAAAATTAAAAAGCGCGTAATTTAACTGCGTTACCTATTTTAATAACAAGTATAATAATGAAAGTACAAGAATTAGAGCAATTAGCGTTATCTAAAGCCGAAACCCGAGAAGTGATCACGCCGTATGCCTTTGAGGTTGATAATGCTTTACTTGGCTTGCCTTTGGCTTCGCCGACTCGGCGCGCATCAGCCATGATTATCGATGTAGCATTAATATTCTTAGCTGCAAAGCTCAGTGCAACTATTATTGCATTCGTTGCTGCGATGGCGTTTTACAAAGGAACGGCGCAGCAATACCTTCCTAAAATGTCGAGTGTATGGCGAAGAATACTAAAAATAGTAGCAGCAAGTATTTTATTTGTAAGCGCTCTTGCTGTGCTTTCAATTGGTATAGATTACTTAGAAGGCGCTGACCCTGATCAAGGCTTAACTGTTCAAGGCTTAAAAATACAGGATGACATTCAGCTTAATTCCACAGAAAAAAAGCAGGTAAATGCCTACTTAGTGCAAACAGACGACGAAAGCTGTGAGCAATCTTGTCAACAAAATGCACTTGATAACTTGATAGGGCAAGTACCCAAATTAGCCGAAATGGACGACCTACAAAACCCACAACTTGAAAAAGCATTTTTAAAATTATTAGTGCTTGGTGAAAATAACGGATTAAAGCTTGCGCAGTTAATAGAAGATAAACCCGCACAAACAACCACACACAGTATTTTGCAGTGGGGTAAAGGTATTATTCAAGATTTAGGTTTGGGTTTTGGCTGGGCGGCTGTGTACTTCACACTGTTTTCTTTATTATGGCGCGGTCAAACCCCTGGTAAAAAGCTTTGTAACACCAGAGTGGTTGCATTAAGTGGTGAATCACTGGGTTTACTTGATTGTTTTGGCCGGTACGGTGGGTACGGCGCAGGTTTTGCCACCGGCTTGTTAGGTTTTTTACAAGTTTACTGGGATCCAAACAGGCAAGCCATTCAAGATAAAATATCAGCGACTGTGGTTATTCAAGGGAATGTGAACCAAGTTGTAAATGTGCAAACAGTAGAAGAGACTGTAAAAAGTTAACTCTGTTTCATAACTTACAAGGATGGTTATGAAAGTTTTAATGATTGTATTTATTAATCTGTATTTTATTAGCAAAAACGCATCAGCTTACGTCTTTTATTTTAGATGAACAACGCAGTCTCAGCGTTTGTTGAAAAGTTACAAGCACATAAAAGTGACAATTTAATTATAAATAAACGTTACTTTGAAGATGAAACTCATGACACAGTCGCTGCCCTTAGTTGGTATTATGGGTTGAAAAGCATACTTAAAAGATAATTTTATCATTGAAGTTGAATGGGAGTTTAATTGCTAAATATAAAGCACAAAGAGTTTCATAAAAGCTTTTTATATCTATTAATTATATTCGCACTAATGAGCTATTTAGTGTTGCTCATTGGATGGTACGAGTTTAACGATCCTGCTTTTATTGCTAATGAGCGATTACATTTTATAGAGCTAGCAGTGCTACCTATATTAACCATGGCAGTAATATATACATTATTTAAAAAGTATAGGTGTGATCACAACTTTAATTATTTAATAACTCGTCACTTTTTTAAAGGTAGCAGGCTAGTAAAAGGATTTTTGATAGTAATGTACCCTTGTTTGATCTATATGGCGTTGTGGAAATTTAGCGTAGTTCCCATTATGTATTATGCTGAAAATAATTTAGGCGAACTGTGGTCTGAAGAATATTTTTTAACTGATGTAACTACATGTATTATAAATGATCAGCAGCAATGTATAACATTAAACATTACTGATTTATCCACTGGTGAAGAGCATTCGTTTAGATGGTACTTAGATACGGACGAGCTACAAGCACTTAAAAACAAAAAAATAAATTTAGTCGGTGAAAAAAGTTACTTTGGCTATCTTGTTAACGAAATACAATGGTAAAAACCAAAGGGAATTAAATGAAAAGTAATAATTTTAATGAGAGCATAAAAGGCTTTTTTTGGGGCATCGGGTTTGTAATAGCTATACTTGGCGGTATTAGTGCATTCGCCCTGACAATCGCTGCTGATGTTGACAGTGGATTCAAAACGATAGTTTCTAATAAAGCATTAGAAACAAGTGATGAATTTAATAATGACTATAAACTTACTCTTTCTGAAATATACAAAGAAAATGGTCAAGTAAGAATCGCAGCTGAATTAAAAAATATTACTAACGAGAGCATTTATACGGGAACCGTTATTGCTTCTACATTTGACGAAAGTGGCAAGTTTATTGGTAATTGTGTAGGCAAAAGCACAGACAGCTTTCTAGAACCTAGCGAAGTTAGCTATGTTGACATTAAATGCAATTTATTTAGATCACAAGCAAGTAAAGTTCACTCGACAAAGCTTAAAATTAAGTGGTTCTAGGCATGTATTCAATTTTTTAGAGTTAAGTGTAGATGCCAAATAAGTTATTTAGTTGGGAGCGTGGGCGACAAAGATCAGGTTATGACAAGATGCTGCTCTGTCGTATTTTTGCTCCTTTTAAGTTTGATGTCTATTTGATTAAATTTCCACAAGGGAGTGAAATAAAACCGCATATCGATAACGTTAAAACTGGTCGGCACTTTAGGCTCAATATTATATTAAAACATGCAGCCAAGGGTGGTGAGTTTATTTGTGACAACCCAATTATAAATTACCACCGAGTTAAGCTGTTCAGGCCTGATATAGAACAGCACCAAGTATCAAAAATAGAAAAGGGCAGTCGTTATATTTTAAGCATAGGCTGGATTAAAAAATAGATTTGCGAAGGTTGGTTAGATACCAGAGCAACCTTTCTCTTACTGATAGCTGACAACTAATAGTTATCAGCTATAGTTTACTTCTTAAACCTAACCCCAAATCCAATCATACCCAATAACAATATAAACCCCCATACAAACCCATTGCTGTATTGGCTATACACGCTATCCCCTTGTATGAGCTTTATATTGGCTTTGAGTGTGGTAGCTTCAAACTGTGGCATAGTTTGGCGTGTTTGGCTTATGGGGTCGTATACGCCACTTATACCGTTGTTGGTAACACGTATTAGTGGACGTTGTAGTTCAAGGGCGCGCATGCGGGCAATTTGCATATGCTGGTGAGGGCCGATTGAATCACCAAACCAAGCATCATTACTCACCGTAAATAATATGTCTGAGTCGCTTTTATAATTACCCCGCACTAGATCGGCAAATACTATTTCGTAGCAAATAGCAGGCAGTAGGTTAAAGCCATTCGCACGTAAGTTATTTTGCACTTTATCACCGCGAGAGAACGATGACATAGGCAAATCAAATAACGGAGCGATGGGGCGTAGTATGTCTTCAAAGGGAACAAACTCACCAATCGGCAGTAATTGATGTTTTTGATAGCGGTTACTGTCTAAGTAACGATAGTGGCCGTGTTCATCATTTTGCTCTTTGTTACCGACCACAATTAGCGTATTGAAAATGGTTTTAGTGTCGCGTTGGTAATCTACAATACCAGTCACTAATGCAGTTTTATTGAATGAGGCGGCACTGTCTAAACCTGCTAAATATGAATCGGCAAGGGCTTCTATTTCCGGCACTGCAGCTTCAGGCCACACAATTAAATCGGCATCCCAGTGACGGCGCGTCATATCCTGATACTTACTCATGGTGGTCCAAAACTCACTGGGGTCAAACCGCAAGTGTTGTTTTATATTACCTTGTACAAGCAGCACAGACAGGTCTTTATCGGAGTAATGGGTTGCCTTTGTAAAATGTGCGCTTGTGAAGGCAAGCAAAACCACAGCAGCGATAGCAACAGGCATTTTAAATTGTTTTTGCGTTAAGCTGTACAATGCAAAGCCTATGGCAATACATAATAGTGTGAGCCCAAATTCACCAATTAAAGGAGCAAGGGCATTCAGAGGGCTATCGGTTTGTGTATAACCAAAGCTTAACCAAGGAAAACCAGTTAACAGGTTGGCACGCAAATATTCACTAATAGCAAAACAAGGGAGTAATAGCGCTGCAAAACTTATAGAGCCGTTTGAAAAGCGAGTGGTTGCCCACAGCGCCAGCGCAGGAAATAACGCAAGGTAGCTACAAAGCAGTGCCATTAATGCAATTGAGGCGACCAGTGGCATACCGCCAAAGGTGGCGATAGAAACATGTACCCAACTTATACCTGCACCAAACCAGCCTAGGCCAAATATAAAGCCATATTTAGCCGCTGTTTTAGCATGTACTTTTCCATTGAGGTTTGCAGGAATACAAAAAAATAGCGAGCCTATGCTAAAAAATACAATCGGCCAAATACCAAAAGGGGCGTAGCTAAAAGTTAAAACAAGGCCCGCAACCAGTGCGAGCCATGCTTTTTTATCTTTTGCTAGTAGGGTGAGACTAGTTAGCAGTTTCTTCACTGTCGTTATCATCAGCCTTAGGAATGGTGACTTGCAGTTGCAATATACGACGATTATCAGAATTGGTTACTTTAAACTGAAATCCCTCTATATCGATGGTTTCGCCACGGCTCGGCATATGACCAAAGGCGTGTAACACGGTACCACCAATAGTGTCGGCATCTTGCGAGCTATAACCTGATTTAAAATGCTCGTTAAAGTCATCTACAGGGGTCAGTGCTTGCACAACGTAAACATGTTTAGCCAGTTGTCGAATATCTTGTTGTTCTTCTTCTTCATCGTGCTCATCTTCGATTTCGCCAACAATGATCTCAAGAATATCTTCAATGGTTACTAAACCCGATACACCGCCGTATTCGTCTATCACGATTGCCATATGGTAGCGTTGCTGACGAAACTCATTAAGCAGAGTATCAACCCGTTTACTTTCAGGCACTACCATGGCAGGGCGCAAATAGTCACGTAGCGATGGTAAATGCTCATCTTTATTTAAAATGAGAGGTAATAAGTCTTTTGCGAGTAAAATCCCTTCTACATGGTCTTTATCTTCACACACTACCGGAAAACGAGAGTGGGTAGAATCAACCATCATAGGTATGTGCTCTTCAAGCGGGCTATCAATTTCCAAAGTGACCATTTGTGAGCGCGGGATCATAATATCTCGCACTTTGAGCTCAGACACGCCAAGCACACCTTCAATCATTTCTTTGGTTTCAGGATCGATTACATCCCGCTCTTGGGCATCGGCAATTACCTCAACCAGCTCTTCTCTATTCTGGGGTTCCCCTTGCAACATCTGGGTTATACGACCCAGCCAAGTTTTGCCAGAAGAACCCTGGCTAGATTGCGAGTTATCGTCGCTCATTACGTCTAATTGCTCCGTTTATTTAAATATCGTCCCGATATGGGTCTGCTATGTTTAGTTCAGCAAGTAATTGCTTTTCTATGCTTTCCATCTCTAAAGCGTCTTCACTCTTTATATGGTCAAATCCAAGTAAATGCAAGCATCCATGAATAACCATATGAGCAAAGTGGTCATGAAATGACTTTTCTTGCTCTTGTGCCTCAGCCAAAACAATGGCAGGACAAATAATTAAGTCACCCACAAGTGGGATATCAATACCCGGTGGCGCTTCAAATTCAAATGATAATACGTTGGTAGGCTTATTTTTACCTCGGTAGTCATTATTGAGCTGTTGCGACTGTTCCTCATCGCTGATGACAATGGTCAGCTCAGACTCATCACGATATTGGCTAAGTACTTTATCGGCCCACATGGCAAACTGCTCAAGGCTGGGTAAGTTGTCAAACTCACACGCTATTTGTAAATCAAGTTCTGTTTTCACGGTATTACTCTTTAGTAGCAGGTTGCTCTTGAGCGGCAAGCGCTTCTTTGGCTTGTTGTTTCTCTAATCGCTTAAGGCGTTCACGCTCATCGTTGCGCTCATACGCTTCTACAATGCGGGCTACTACAGGGTGGCGTACCACATCGTGCGATTTGAAAAAGTTAAAGCTAATTTCATCAACGCCATCCAATACTTCAATAGCATGGCGAAGACCAGAGCGCGCACCCCGAGGTAAATCAACTTGGGTTATATCGCCGGTGATCACTGCTTTAGAATTAAAACCAATACGGGTTAAGAACATTTTCATTTGCTCTGTGGTGGTATTTTGGCTTTCATCTAAAATAATAAACGCATCATTAAGTGTGCGCCCACGCATGTAAGCCAATGGCGCAATTTCAATGATGTTTTTTTCAATCAGTTTTTCAACACGCTCGAAGCCAAGCATTTCAAATAAGGCATCGTAAAGTGGGCGTAAGTAAGGGTCTATTTTTTGGCTTAAGTCACCCGGTAAAAAGCCGAGTTTTTCACCCGCTTCAACCGCAGGGCGAGTGAGCAATATACGGCGTATTTCTTGGCGCTCTAGTGCATCAACTGCCGCTGCAACTGCAAGATAGGTTTTACCTGTACCTGCTGGGCCAATACCAAAGGTAATGTCGTGGTGCAAAATATTAGCAACATACAAGCCTTGGTTATCGTTTCGTGGTTTAATAACGCCACGACGAGTTTTAATCATCATTTCTTTGCCATAAGCACTGTGTGCAACATCTTGCTCAAGCGCTTTAGACTCAGTGATGGCTAAATGTACGTTGTCAGGCTCAATTTCGCCAATTTCCCCACGTACAGGTTGAGTATCAATATAAAGGTTTTTTAAGATCTCTACCGCGCCGGCGCTACTGTGTAGTTTACCGGTTACTTTAAAAAAGTTATCACGATGAATAATTTCAACACCTAGACGGCGTTCAATTTGTTTGATGTTTTCGTCAAACGGGCCACATAATGAAGAAAGGCGTTTGTTGTCGGCAGGTTCTAAATAAATCTCTAATGTTTTTAACTGATTACTCAAAATTACTTCCTATTACAGTGCGCCAGAGTTAACTGGCGCAATGAATTTTTGCAACTAAGGTACGAAAGTAGCAACGCCAATTTCGTTAGCTGTCTCGGTTTTTTGCTCACTCGCTGCTTTGGTTAAAATAGCAGAAGGCGCAATTTCGCGGCGTAAGTTCATTTCTGATTCTGTACGAATTAAATCGCCACGTAAAGAGTTTGGTAACGCTTCGGTAATACGTACATCAACAAACTGACCGATCACTGTGTGTGGGCCAACAAAGTTAACTACACGGTTATTTTCAGTTCGGCCACGTAGTTCCATCGGGTTCTTCTTAGAAGGACCTTCAACTAAAATACGTTGCTCAGTATCAAACATTTGGCGGCTAATTTGCTGTGCCATTTGCGTAATACGGTTTTGCAATAAGTACAGGCGCTCTTTTTTCTCTTGCTCGGTTACGTCATCTGGTAAATCTGCCGCTGGCGTACCTGGGCGTGCACTGTAAATAAAGCTAAAGCTCATATCAAAACCAATATCGTTGATAAGGTTCATAGTAGCTTCAAAGTCGGCCTTGCTTTCACCTGGGAAACCTATAATGAAATCTGACGACATGCTTAGGTTAGGGCGAATTTTACGTAGCTTACGAATTGTTGATTTGTACTCAAGAGCAGTATGGCCGCGTTTCATTAAGTTTAAAACACGGTCTGAACCACTTTGGACTGGAAGGTGTAAGTGATCAACCAGCTCAGGCACATCAGCGTACGCATCAATAATGTCTGGTGTAAACTCTACAGGATGTGAGGTGGTGTAACGAATACGGTCAATCCCGTCAATTGCAGCCACTAAACGAATTAGATCTGAGAAATAGCAAATTTCACCATCGTGTGTATCACCACGGTATGCATTTACGTTTTGACCTAATAGGTTAACTTCACGTACGCCTTGCTCGGCTAACTGTGCAACTTCTAATAATACATCATCAACAGGGCGGCTTACTTCTTCACCACGGGTGTAAGGCACAACACAGAAAGTACAATATTTAGAACAACCTTCCATAATTGATACAAACGCAGAAGGACCTTCCGCTTTAGGCTCAGGTAAGCGGTCAAATTTTTCAATCTCAGGGAATGAAATATCAACTACAGATGAACCTTTATCGCCTTGTACTTGTTTAATCATCTCAGGTAAACGGTGCAAAGTTTGTGGACCAAAAATAACATCTACAAACGGAGCACGTTGGCGAATTGAATCACCTTCTTGTGATGCAACACAGCCGCCTACACCAATAATAAGGTCTGGTTTGTCATCTTTTAATAACTTCCAACGACCTAGTTGATGAAATACTTTTTCTTGCGCTTTTTCACGAATTGAACAGGTGTTAAGTAAGATAACATCAGCATCAGCAGCTTCTTCAGTTAGCTGATAGCCGTTGGTAGCATCTAGAAGATCAGCCATTTTCTGAGAGTCGTATTCGTTCATCTGACAACCCCAGGTTTTAATATGCAGCTTTTTGCTCATTGAAATATAGCCTCGTGTTCAATTCGATAGTGGCACAAATATGTGCTAGAAACAGGTATAAGTGGCGGAATTATTAAAATTTCGCTCGACTTAAAGGACGCGTATTTTAGCTGGATACACGCTCAAAACCAAGTATAGATTTCATGTTTGTGATCTGAAATCAATATAGTATGGGTTTAATAATAGAATTAAGCGAAGCGCTCACACTGAGCAAACTAATTACGATACAATCTAAGCAGAGTTAAGTCAGAATTAAAATGATGAAAAACATGGCTAAAAATAATGTAATTGTAGTAGGGGGCGGCATGGTTGGTGCCGCTATGGCTATTAAATTAGCGCAACAAGGCAAAGCCGTACGTGTTATTGAAAAACACCCAATAGATGCACCACAGGTGCTTAACAGTGATGATGTTGATATACGTGTTTCGGCTATTAATCGCTTTTCTGAAAAATTGCTTGATCAGCTCGGTGCGATGCCATTACTGCGAGCAAATAGATTGGCTCCCTATGAACAATTAGAGACCTTTGAACGGAGTAACGATCATTTATTATTTGATTGTCATGCTATTAATACCACCCATTTAGGTCATTTGATTGAGAATAAGCTAATTCAAGCCAGTTTATGGCAGCAATTTGAGCAACATAATATTGAGATGATTAATCCTTCATCGGCTTTAACGGCAATAGAGCAAAACCCTGATAGCATTAGCTTGCACTATAACGAACAAAGCTATACTGCTGATTTAGTCATTGCAGCGGATGGTGGGCAATCACAATTACGTAGCAAAGCCAATATTGGTATAACTGGTTGGCAATATCAGCAGCATTGTATGGGCGTGCTAATAAAGCTCGATGCACCACAACAAGTTAAAACATGGCAGCAGTTTACACCTACAGGGCCTGTTGCGTTTTTACCTATGCAAGCACCTTTTGCAAATTTAATTTGGTATGACGATGCAAATACCCTCAAAGCATTTAAAGCCCTACAACCTAGCGAATTAAAAGCCCATATTATTGAAAAGTTTCCAAAGCTTGCTGGTGATTTTGAAGTACAAAGCCATGCTATATTTCCTCTGGCAAGGCAGCATGCCAATAATTATTCACAAGGCAGACTCGTTTTAGTGGGTGATGCGGCGCACACTATTAATCCTCTGGCAGGACAGGGTGTTAATTTAGGCTTTCAAGATGTGGCTGCTTTAGCTGAAGTGTTGCGTACAGCTGATGATGTAGGTTGCCCGCTAATGCTTAAAGAATACGAGCGTAGTCGTCGTAACGCTAATTTGTTAATGATGAGTATAATGGATGCTTGCTACTTTGGTTTCTCAAATCAAATAGCCCCATTAAAATGGGCGCGCAGCACATTTTTAAAGTTAGCTAATAATACAGGGCCAGTAAAAAACTGGGTGCTGAAATACGCAATAAGCGGTGAGCTTAGTTAAAATACTTATAGTTATTAAAAGGCTCAAATTTGGGTCTTTTTTTATGCCCAAGAAAAAGTGGTGTAAATTATAAAGGTAAAAAAAATTAAAGATATAAATTATATAATTGGAATTGAGGATAAATCGTGAAGTGTAATCAAAGAAGTGTGCAAATTGGCTGGGATACCAGGATTTGAACCTGGGAATGCCAGGATCAAAACCTGGTGCCTTACCGCTTGGCGATATCCCAACTCTAAATTTGGATGAGTTTTAGTTCTAGTTAAGAACATGGTGCGGAAGGAGAGACTTGAACTCTCACATCCTAAGATACTGGAACCTAAATCCAGCGCGTCTACCAATTCCGCCACTCCCGCATTATCAATTTTAATTTATCAATGAAATGGTAGTTATTTTAAACAAATCATGGAGTTG
>NZ_PNDK01000116.1:0-217 GCF_005887265.1 Pseudoalteromonas sp. S1608 | reverse complement strand
ATTTCTTCCTCTTTGCCGGTACCGACAAATAGTTTGGGATGTCGTGCTTGACGGCTGCCTTGCACAACCGCCAAACTACTAACACCATCAGAATATACCAACATTTCTAATTCATGAACCTCTTCGAGATGCCCATCTTTAGGTAGGTCGATATGCTCTAATCTTTCCTGTTCGGCAGATTCATAGCGGGAAAACAAGCATTACGCTCGTAATTTAA
>NZ_PNDK01000115.1:0-220 GCF_005887265.1 Pseudoalteromonas sp. S1608 | reverse complement strand
TAATGGTCGTTATGTCGGTTGTGGATATCGTAAAACCAGTAAGGGAGCACGCATGCAACGTATGGCTATTTGCCGTCGTTGAAGCGATGACCGGGAAATGGCTGCTTTTCGCTCTTTGCCGTAGTTTGGCTAAGTGCCATGAGCAGTCATTCATGATTAACTCGTTTCTGCGCCATAACGAGTGCATTAGGTATCACCAATGGCTAAAAATGAACTTACT
>NZ_PNDK01000114.1:0-353 GCF_005887265.1 Pseudoalteromonas sp. S1608 | reverse complement strand
AAACAGCGATTTCATGCTTAGCAAGGTAATTTTTGTGATATTCTTCAGCCGAATTAATTTGCGCTTGTGTGTTACTTTGTGTTGCTATTGTTCCATAACCTGCTTTGGTGAGTATCTGCTGGTATTGCTGGGTTACAGCAATCGCGGTGTTTGCTTGCTCGTCACTTGTAGTTAAAATAATAGAGCGATATTGTGAGCCTACATCATTACGTTGGCGGTTTTTTTGAGTCGGATCGTGGCTTTCGTAATAATTTTGCAGCAGCTCTTTTGCCGAAATAATATTGCTATTTAATGTACCCTGCTCCACTTCCGCGTAGTTATCTTCCTCAAAGCGCCGCGATAGCTTAGTTATT
>NZ_PNDK01000113.1:0-274 GCF_005887265.1 Pseudoalteromonas sp. S1608 | reverse complement strand
AGGAGATATTGATATAACCCAGCTCATTGATAACACCTTACGGGTTGCCTGTAACGAAATTAAATATAACTCCAACGTTGAAAAAAACTACAACACAGAACCCGTTATCATCACAGGGCGTTCAACCCATCTCTCTCAGGTATTTTTAAATTAATTTTTTAACTCAGCTCAAGCCATTTGCTACAAGGATGGAGTGATAACTATTACAACTAAAGCCTATAAAAAATATGCGTATAAAACTATTGCAGAAAAGGGCATTGGAAAAGATCAGCAA
>NZ_PNDK01000112.1:0-335 GCF_005887265.1 Pseudoalteromonas sp. S1608 | reverse complement strand
ACAAATTAAAGTGATGATGATCAGTGGTACTTTTTTTGAAGAATTAGGACAAATTTACATATCTCCAATTGATGGCCATGATTTGAACATGCTGCGTGTATAGGCTGCTTAACATGCGTAACTTAAAATGCCCACAACTTTTACATATAAACACCCCCAAAGGCAACGGTAACAAGCCCGCAGAAGCCGCGCCGTTTGGTTATCCTGGCGTACCAAAATATGATCCTGCAACTTCAATTTTACCAATATCTAACCCAACTGCGGCTACTTTCTCAATTGTATTTGGTGATTGGCTTTGTGATATGGCAGAGCAAGTTAGCAAATTGATGGCAATT
>NZ_PNDK01000111.1:0-262 GCF_005887265.1 Pseudoalteromonas sp. S1608 | reverse complement strand
TATTTAAAGGCTTTTTCATCGGTTAACAATCTAAAAATACACAGGTGTGACGATAGTCGACGGCTTTAAATTCAATAGATAATTGTTCAACTTTTTTACCTGCACCTGCGTAAATGCTTTTATAACTTCCCCCTTCATGAACCTTGGGCGGGCTTATAATGATTATCGTTGGTATTGTTTTACAGTGATAAGAGGCTTTAATTGCTAAAATTACCTCCTCACGCGCTTTGCCAATATCGAAAGCAGACACTGCAAAACATGC
>NZ_PNDK01000110.1:0-415 GCF_005887265.1 Pseudoalteromonas sp. S1608 | reverse complement strand
AATCAAACAAGAATCATCACTCACGAGTACGTGGGATTAGATACTGAGAGTTTTCAGTCAGCACTATAACGCTCTTTACGCCAAGCGCCTGATGTTATTTAAATTCGTGAAATTCGAGCGCAAGAAACTATCGAGTATGCGTTAAGCTTTGCAGAAACAGCTCATTATGTGTTGCCACCTAACATGCTAACAATGCTACCCAAGCTATTGATCGTATTATGCACTTACTGCCAAACGAGCAGCACGATAAGCTTATATATGATTTAGCATTAAACTTACGGGCTATTATTGCCCCGCAGCTTATCCCTACCTCTGATGGTGATGGACGTGCTGCTGCTATAGACGTGTTATTGAATACGCAAATGGGGAGTGATCTGATTAAACACGGTAATATTGCTGCTATTAAAGAAACTAT
>NZ_PNDK01000109.1:0-368 GCF_005887265.1 Pseudoalteromonas sp. S1608 | reverse complement strand
TCTGTCAGCGGGTTTTCTGTAAAGTCCAGTCGTAGGTGCTGTGGCTTGATCTTCGCTTTTTCAAGTATAGCGCCCAGACGCGGGCAGATATTAGCCTTTAAAATATGTTTTGGTGATACCTTTAACGAAAAATAAAACAGTGGGTTAATGCTGTAATTGCAGGTTGCAATGCTTGCACTGTAAGCATATTAATTAAGCCAGTTTCTTCTGTTTCCGGTCTAAATAAAGCCGGAGAGATTTGTTTTCCTTGGTTTTCCCAGCGCATCAATAATTCAACACGACTTATTGTTTTATGTTTTGTATTAACTACTGTCTGGTATTTGTTAAAAAACTGATTATGTTTTGCTGCGTATGATAAGTCTTTTTCA
>NZ_PNDK01000108.1:0-265 GCF_005887265.1 Pseudoalteromonas sp. S1608 | reverse complement strand
AACGAGCAAAAAGAAAGCGAGCCGTTACTTATTAGAATGGGCGTAGCTAGTAAATTGATGACATAACAGTTTCCTATTATTAGTCAGCAGCAGCTAATTGAAACAGTAGGTGATTGGTTAGGGTTATACTTTTAAGTTATTACAACTCTTGTTCAACTTAACAAGTTTAATTATTTTGATGAACTACAATATTGTTTTAATTGTCAAGAGCAAAGAGAGCTAAAATATTTACAACCACTGCGGCTAACAGTACGAAGTGGCTCTA
>NZ_PNDK01000107.1:0-240 GCF_005887265.1 Pseudoalteromonas sp. S1608 | reverse complement strand
GGGTTTTATGGGTGTACTTGGGCGTCATATGGGTCGTGGGCCGATGAAATGACCTTTGTGCTAGACTTATTGGGAGGTTTTGGCGGCGCATTTTTTGTTAGCGTTAGTTATGACGTAGGGTATATCTTTTATGCATACGCTGATGGGGCTTCTGGTGCAGATGCAGATTTTTCTGAAGTCTACTGTAGCATTAGTGTGCAGGGCTTTACATTTGGTGCAGACGTACTTGCAACATCTGCA